>CALBXO010000292.1 GCA_937890335.1 uncultured Pseudomonadota bacterium
CACTCGTCTCCATGTTTCTCGACGGTGGCCTTGTGGACCGGGAAGAACGTGTAGAAAGCCATCAGTTCCGGGAAGAAGGGCGTCGGGTTGGTCAGCGTGACCTCCAGCGTCGTCGGGTCCTTGACCTTCACGCCGACGCTCGCCCAGTCCTCGTTCTTCTTGGTGCGGTAGTCGCGAGCACCGGCGATGAAATCCATGAACTCGGCGTAGTCGGCGTCAAAACCGGGCGTGCACACCCGCTTCCAGGCGTACTCAAAGTCGGAGGCGGTCACCGCGTCGCCGTTGGACCATTTGGCGTCCTTGCGCAGCTTGATCGTCCAGACCTTGGCGTCCTCGCTGACCGTGTGGGACTCAGCGACGCCGTACGACGGCGGTCCGGTCTGCTGGGAGGGCATCCACAGACCCTCAAACGCATTGAACGCGATGCGTCCCTCGGGGGCACCGGACATCTTCCCGACGTCCAGCGTCTCCGGATCGCCGCCCACGGCGATGTTGACGATCTTCTCCGCGGTCCCGGAGGGGTCCTTCTTGACGGCGCCGTCGGTGGTGACGGGCTTGTCAGGTCCCTTCTTGGGGTCCTTCTTGGCGCTGCCACAGGCCAGCAGACCCAGGCAGCACAAGACAGCGGTGATGGTGGTGAAATGACGCATGGAGCCTCCGTGAACCCTACGGCGCGCGCAGCGGCCGCCAGTGATGCTTCGAGCGGCGGAAACTAGCGCGGCGTTGGCGTGGCCGTCAAGGCACCGCCGAGCTTGACGGTGTCCGGAGGGCGTGCGACGAACGTGGCCATGTCGCTGGGTCCCGAGGGCTGGTTCACGCTCGTCTGCCTCGGCACAATGTTCGTGCTGCTGGTCAAGGAGGTCTTTGGGCCCGACCTCGTCGTCGGCGGGACCGTCGTCGTCCTGTGGCTCACCGGCGTCATCGACGAGACCGAGGCCACCCGCGGCTTTGCCAGCGCCCAGGTTCTCACGGTCGCGCTGCTCTTCGTGGTCGCGGCGGCGCTTCGGGACAGCGGCGCGCTACGGCTCGTCACCGGGCGGCTTCTGGGTTCTGCCGCCACGCCAACGACGGCGCTGGCTCGCCTTCTGGGCCCCACGGTGGCGCTGTCCGCCTTCATGAACAACACGCCGCTGGTCGCCATGCTCACGCCGGCGATCCGCAACTGGGCCAAGCGGCGCCGGGTCCCGCCCTCCAGATTGCTGATGCCCATCAGCTTCGCCGCGATCCTCGGCGGCGCGTGCACATTGATCGGGACCAGCACCAATCTGCTGGTGGGCGGGCTCATGGAGGCGGCCGGCATCAAGGAGCCGCTCGGCATGTTCGAGACAGGGTTGGTGGCGCTGCCCGCCGCTGTCGTCGGCACGATCTATCTCCTGACCATCGGCCAGAAGCTCCTCCCCGACCGCCGCGCGCCCGACCAGGAGCTGGCCGACAACCGTGAGTTTTCCGTCCGTCTGACGGTGCAGGCGGGCTGCAGTTTCATTGGCAAAGAGGTCGAGACCGCGGGCCTGAGACACCTGGAGGGACTGTTCCTCTTCGAGATCGTGCGCGGCCAGGACAGTCTGCTGCCGGTCCGGCCCACGGATCGCATCCGCGAGGGCGACGAGCTGGTCTTCGTTGGAGTTGGCGCCACGGTGGCCGAGCTCCTGTCCACGCCCGGGCTGGTCCCCAGCCCCAGTGAGGATGGGCCGGCCCCCGCAAAGACAGCCGCCCAGCGAACCCTGCACGAGATCGTCATCCCGGAACGCAGTCCGCTGATCGGTCTCAACCTGCGCGAGGCATCCTTCCGCCGACGCTACGACGCTGCCGTCGTGGCCGTACACCGCGGTGGACACCGCCTCATACAGAAACTCGGAGATGTGACGCTGCGCTCGGGTGACACGCTCCTGGTCGAGGCGGCGCGTGGCTTCCGGGCCACCTTTGGAACCAGCCAGGACTTCCTGATCCTCGGGCTCCCCACGCAGGTCGGGGACACGCACCGGGCCTGGCGTTCCATCCTGGTCATGGTGGGGATGGTGGGGTTGATGGCGACCGGCTTGATCTCGACACTCGCGGCCTCCGCCGCGGCCGTCCTGCTGATGCTCGGCTCCGGGTGCTTGCGGCTCGCGCGCGCACGCACAGCTGTAGATGTCAGCGTCGTCGTCCTGCTTGCGTCTTCCTTTGGGCTCGCGGCGGCCGTGCAGAACAGTGGGCTCGCCAAGCTGCTCGCCGGCGCGATGGCGCATCTCGGCGCGTTTGGCCCCGTCGTCGCGCTGGCGGGGATCTACCTGCTCACGGCGGTGCTGACCGAGGTCTTGTCCAACGCCGCGTCGGCGGCGTTGACCTTCCCGGTAGCTCTCGCGACGGCCGCGGAGACAGGGGCCGATCCACGGCCCTTCTGCATCGCCGTTGCCATCGCCGCGTCCATGAGCTTCGCCACGCCCATCGGATACCAGACGAACCTGTTGGTCTACGGCCCCGGTGGCTACAAGTTCACAGACTTTACCCGGGTGGGGCTGCCCCTGGCCGTCCTGGTTTTCCTTGTCTCCATGGTGTGCATCCCGTGGTTCTGGACTCTGTAACCAAGCCCGCTATACTCGCGCACACCTGAACAAAGGAGGAGGTCGTGGCCGCAGCGACGCATGCGTACCATCTTCTGCGCTGTCTGATTCAGATGGCACTCGCCGACGGCGTTCTGGCCGATGCCGAGACCGAGGTACTCGATCAGCTCGTTCGCACCATCGGCCAGCTTGATGCCGAGATCTGGGAGCAGACCTGGGCGGAGGCGCAGGCCGGCGTAGAGCCGCTCGAGGTTTTCCAGGCCGTGCCGAACGACGATCGCCTCCGCCGCTTCATTCTGCGCGAGATCGTGGTGTTGGCGCGCGCCGATGGCGACGTTCACCCCAATGAAGAGCTGCTCATGGCGCTGGCGGCCGATTCATTTGGATTGTCACATGAGCTCGACCGCTTCGCCTCCTGGGCTGCGCGCGCCGACGCCATTTTCCAGGAGGGCGAGGCTCTCCTGGACGCCGTGTGACCCGGAGATCCCCGATGACCCCGTGGAAGCGTTTTTTCCTCAACGTGCTCGCGTGCGCGGGATTGACTGTGGCACTGGGCGGCTGTTCGTGCGACGACGAAAACCAGACGCCCGCGGCAGACTCTGGGGAGCGCGACACCGGCACAGACGCCAACCCGGATCTGGGCAACAACGGCGCACCGGACGCCGCCGATGACGCCGACGACGCGGGCAACAACGGTCAGATGACCGACTACGAGCGGCTCGGGGGACGCGAGGGCGTCATCCGACTGGTGGCAGACTTTGCCGGGCGCCTGCTCGAAGATCCCAAGATCAACGGCTATTTCCTCAACGGCGCCACAGACATCGATCGCGTGGTGGAGTGCCTGGTGCTCCAGGTCACCGTAGTCACCGGTGGCCCGGGCGAATACCCCGATGGGGAAGGGCGGTGCAGGTCCATGGCGGACGCCCACCGCGGACTGGGCATCTCCCAGCAAGACTACGACGATCTGCTCGGACACCTGGTTGCAGCGGGGAAGGATCAGGACGTGCCGGACGACCTCCTCGATACCCTCGGGGCCCTGTTTACCGCCGATGAGTTCGTGGCTGACATCGTGGAGGACGCCAGCAGCGACGGGTCGATCTACCAGCGCGCAGGGCGCAAGCCGGCGCTGGACGCGCTCATCGACAGCTTTCTGGGCCGCGTGGTCCTGGACGCCAAGATCAACGGTTACTTCCTCAACGACAGCCTGGACAACGCGCGCCTGGCCACGTGCCTGAAGCGGCAGGCCTGCCAGATCTCTGGGGGTCCCTGCAAGTACGGTGATGAGCGCATCGATCCCGACCAACCCGCACCGGAGACACTAACCACCGTGTGCCGCTCCATGCTCGAGACGCACGCCGGCCTCGGCATCTCGCAACAGGATTACGACGACCTGCTTGGCCATCTGGTGGAAGCGGCCACCACCATGGGATTGGAAGGGGACGACCTGGCGACGCTCGCGGCGCTGCTCACGGACACGGACTTCGTAGGCGAGATCGTCGAGGACACGAGCAGCGACGGCACCGCGTACCAGCGGATCGGCCGCAAGCCCGCGCTCGACCTCGTCGTGAGCGATTTCCTCAACCGGGTGCTGGCCAATCCCCAGATCAACGGATTCTTCTCTGACGCGGACGCCAACCGACTGGGCACGTGCCTGGTCCGCCAGTTATGCGCTGAGACCGGGGGCCCCTGCCGGTACGGACAAGGGGTCGAGCGGGACCTGATGATCGACGGAACCGTGGTGGCCTGTCGCGACATGCTGGCCACCCACACGGGGGTCACCAACCCGCCTGTGGGCGACGACGCAGTCGGGATCACCATCGATGACTTCGCCGCGCTGGTGGCAGACCTGGTGGAAGCGCTGATGGCAGCCGAAGTGCCGGAGGACCTGATTACTCTGGTCGTCACCGCGCTCGAGCCGTTGTGCGAGGACATCGTCGCGGACCCGTTGACGTGCTCGAACGACTGATCCGCACCGGGTTGATTCTGGCCCTCCTTGTGACTGTCCTCGCGTCCTGCAAGTCGGAGCCGAGCCCTGGACTGCCGGCCTTCACGGAGCCCGCTGCCGCGCCTGCCGCCCCGGACAACGCCCTGCTTGAGATGCGCGTCGGGCGCACGACGCGCGGCGATGTCGACGCGGTGGGGCGCGCGCGGAAGTTGTCCTGCCAGGATCTTTCGCCTTCCACATTGGGCCGGAAGATGGCGGCACAGCGGGCGGCAGGCGCACCCAAATCCACCCACTCGCCCGACGCGACCTCCCGAGCCAGCCCGACCAAGGCGGGCAACCCCCAGGTTCGCCTGAGCTGCCCTGAGGTGCACACCACCCAGCTCAAGGACCGGGAGCGCGTCCCCGCCAGGGGCCGCTGGCTGTTTGTGTTCGACAGCCCCGACCACCCCCTGCGACACACGAGCTTCCGGCGCCGCTACCGCGATCAAGCGGCCGCCGCCGCGGACCTGCAGCTCTCGG
>CALBXO010000293.1 GCA_937890335.1 uncultured Pseudomonadota bacterium
GATCGGCCCAGGAGACGTCTTCGCCAATCCGGCGCTTGCCGCCACGCTCGAGCGGATGGCCGAGGTCGGCTGGCGCAACTACTACCAGGAGGAGCTGTGGCCCCAGATGCTCGCTCTGTTCGGGCCCTCGGCCGGCGGTCTCCTGACCCGCGCGGACCTCGAGGCGTTTGAGGTCACGTACACCCCAGCCCTTCAGTTTGATTACCGCGGCGCGCGGCTGAGCACACCACCTCCGCCCGCCGCCGGCGGCGTGTTCATTCGGCTGATGCTGTCGGTGCTCGAGACGGTGAAGGTGGGCCCGGAGAACTGGGATCGGGCCATGGCATGCGCGATGAAGATCGTGGACATGGCGCGGAGTCCGGGCGCCCCGCCGCCGTCCGACCTGACGCATTGGCGGGGCCAGTACGGCGAGGTCCTCGATGCGCCACTCGGCCGGACGCCCAGCGCGCCGGGCGGGCACTCGTCCACCACCCATATCAGCGTGATTGACGCCGACGGCAACGCGGCCGGTGTGACCGTGAGCCATGGCGAGGGCAACGCCGTCTTCATCGGCGACACGGGCATCCACATGAACAACTTCATGGGCGAGGCCGACCTGCACCCCCAGGGGTGGTTCCAGGCGGCGCCGGGGACTCGCCTGACCACCATGATGACCCCCACCGTGATGGAGGGCGCAGATGGATCGCTGACGGTCCTGGGCAGCGGCGGCGCCAACCGGATTCGGACCGCGATCACGCAGGTCGTCTGCGAGCTGATCGATTGCCAGCGCGAGCCCGTGGCCGCGGTGGAGGCGCCCAGGCTTCACTTTGAGCACGGGGTGCTCAACGCCGAGGGCTTTGACCACCCAGACGGGCGCGGCTGGCTGGCGAACCTCGGGGCCGAGCGGCTTGTCATCTTCCCGGATCGGAACATGTTCTTTGGCGGCGTTCACGTCGCGAGGAAGATGGCGGACGGCGCGCTGGTAGGAGCCGGGGATCCGCGCCGCAGCGGGACCGTGGAGATTCGGTAGAACACCCGCCGGCGCCGCGGTCAGTGCGTTGGCATCCGGTGACCGGGGACTCCCGAGCGTGTCAGATTAGCGCCATGAACAGCGGCAGCGCCTCGGTCATTGCCGTCTCCAGCGGGCCTCTGACGTCCCGCACCTCCACCCGCCAACCTCGGGCCCCTGCAGCCTGGATCTGGGCCAGGGTGCGGCTGTTCCACAGGCGCAGCGCGGTGCCGTCGGGGCCATGGCTCAATTGGGCCCAGTCCTCGTCCTGATGTCGCGCCCGCAAGCCGTCTGTCAGGGTCACGAAGGCGGTCTCGTACTGTATTGCATCTCCCCGCATGACGCCCTCGGGCAGCGGGATCCGGTCCCGTCCCAGGGTGCCGACGGTCCACAGCGGGTCCATGCGGTCCTCGCGCCCGCCAGGTTCGAGCAGTGCCAGGACGTACCCGACAGAAGTGCCGCGGCGCTCGCTGTGCACGGACCAGCGGAAGGTGGTGGATTCTCCGACCAGGCAGCAATGCCACTCTCGCGGCTGGTGGCCGAGGCCAGCCCATAGGCCCAGTGATCGGCACGGGACCTCCCGCGCGCAGGCGACCTCGTCGCCGTCGACCTCCAGGAGGACTTCGTCCGGTGGCCCATGCGCGGGTGCGGCCTCGGCCCGGAAGCACTGCGCAAGCGGCTCGATCACCGCTTCTTCTTCGGGATGGGTTCCGGCTTCACCGGGTCACCACGGACCTGCACGATGTCGTCGCCGCGGTAGACCACGCGGACCCAACCGCGACGTTCGCTCCCCAGGACCACAGCCAGAAGGTCCCCCCGCTTGAGGTGGCCCGCCTCCGAGGCGGGGATCTCAATGGGTTGGGGCCCGGGCGTGGTCTCGGTCCGCTGCTTCCAGGAGCAGTTCTCCTCGTACTCCAGGCGACCGTCGTTGTGGATGCGCTCCAGGCGGTTGGTGCGCCGGCAATTGTACGGGACGTCCACCTTGTGGCTGGTGGACTTGAAGCTCACGGTGGCGGTGTCCCCGCGCTTCTTCACCGCCCCCACATACCCGGAGGTAGAGGCCGGCGTTCCGCCGAGGACCTTGGCGTAGTCCGGCCAGTGCATCTCCGGTCGCACCAGGCTGGTGTGGGTGTAGCGCACCGGCGCGACCCCACCCAGCAGCGTGCGGGCGGTCGCCTCATCGACGCCCTCCTTTCTGGCGCGCTCCATCTTCTCGAAGGCGTCGCGCCCCGCGACCGACAAGGGCGCTTGCCGAAGGTAGATGGTCTGGGCCAGGCCTGGGACATGGTTGTCCCCCGTGCGGAACACCTCCTGCTCCGCGCGGACTGCAGCCGCGTTGCCCAGCGCGGCGTGGACCAGCACCAGCTCACGGGTGACTTCCTCGTAGAAGGGGTGTAGCTGGCAGGCCCGAAGTCCACATTCCTCCATGTACGCGCTGCGCAACGAAAGCAGCTCCCTGAGGAAGCCCGGGTCCGCCTTGCCCTTGCTGCGGGCCGCGGCGCTGCGCGCCAACACGTCGTCCAGCTGCGTGTACCGCGCAGCGTGCTGTTCGAAGTAGGCCTGTCGCTCGGTGAAGACGAGCTTGGGAAGCTCCGCAAAGACGGGGAGCACGTCCGCAGGGAGCTCGGCAATGTCGGCGACGATCTTGGAGGACGCGTCGTGGGAGATGGCGACGAACGCGGGCGCGACCCCCTCGGGCAGGCCCATGGCCGCGAGCTCCGCCTCAAGCTTGCCGAAGTCCAGGTGGAGCGCGTAGAGCCCGGCTATTCCCAATACGGCCCCACGGTCCGTGGGCACGCCGACGCCAATGTACTGCTCCTGGGCACCGGAGTAGCACAGCTTGGACTGGGAGCAGGACCACACCATCAGGGCGGCTTCCACCTGGGAAAACCGCCGGTCATCGAACGAGCCGTGGGCGCGTTCGACGTCGACACGGGCGACCTTGGCGCGCTGCTCCTCCATCCGCGGATAACCGGTGTGACGGTCGATACGGACCTTGTAGCGGGCGCAGCTCGCCAGGAGCACCTGCTTGCGCGGGTCATCGTTCAGAGCCTCGCTCCAGCTGCTCTGGTGGTGGCTCTCCTTGGCGCTGTAAAGGACTTCGTCGCAGGCGTCGCCGGTCCAGTTTGCGACCATGGCCTGGGAGGCTGTCGACTGGTTCCCGTAGCACGGACCCTTGCTGCGGCATGCGCCGCCGCGAGTGGCCTCGTGCTTTCCTGTGGTGACGACGATGATGCCGCAGCCCGCCAGTGCGGTGGCGGCGGCAACGACCGAGAGGAGCAGCGCGCTGGGTCGGTTCATGATGTTGCCATACCACACGGCCCGCGGGCGGCGCTACAACCGCGGCAGGTTGGTCTGGAGCCGGTCCTCGTGGGCCCGGAACCACGCGATGCGCGCAAGCCAGGTGTCGGCATAGGCGCGCCGCCCCTGGGTGGGCGCCCGGTCCCGGAACCGGCCAAACGCGCGCTGCGCCTCGTCCCAGTCCCGCAGCGCGAACGCGGTCTTGCCACGCATGTCATCGAGTTTGAGGAGGATTGTGCCCGGCTCGTCATCGACGAAATCGAAGTCCTCGAGGTGGAGCTGGGCGAGGACATCGCGCAGACTCTCCCAGCGCTGCCCGGAGCTGAGGTTGACGGCCAATTGATAACCCAGGAGGGGGTGGCGCGTCTGGGCCCACCGGCTGGCGTAGTGATGGGTCGCGTCCACGGGGGCGTCGAAGTACAGGTCGGTGGCGGGGTGGCCGTCGCGTACAAGGGCGCGGGCCAGGACAACGGAGCTGGCCCGCCGGTTGCGTTCCTCAAGTTTGGCAAACCGCGTCGTCGCGTCCGCTGGATTGCCCTGTGCCCACTTGCTGACGGCCTGCATCCACGCATAGCGGCGGCGGTCTGAGGCGGCGAGCTCAGCGGACGGCTCGGGCAGCTCGCACCGGTAGTTTGCCCTCTGGGCGCGGTAGGATTGCTGCGCGAACCAGGTGGCGGCGTCCTCGGGGCGTGCCCCCAGGATTCTGGCGACCTCGTCGTCGGACTCGGTCCGAATCGCGGATCTCAGGTCCTGCTCCTCCTGCGAGGTGCCGCAGCTCTCCTTGCTGATGGGGGGACGCGACTGAATGCTGTCCACCCCTGCCCTGTCGGCGTCCCGGATGGTGAGCCCCGCGAGCATCTCACGCCAGCGGGCCTCTGCGTCGGCCATGGGGACGCCGATGGACCCCTCAAAGTCCTCGGACCGGTACCAGGCCAGCACCGCCGGAACACCGTAGGTCTCCATACAGAACCGGACGAAGGAACCGGACACGCGGTAGGCCACGCTGAGGTTGTTCGTGGCGAACCCCAGCGGTGAGGCCAGCTCGCCCGGACTCGGCGCCCTGCCCTTGTCCACCGCGATGCGCGCCTGCTCGTGCGCGGACAGCGGGTAGTCGGTCCACGCCACCGCCACTGCAAAGCCCTCGACGAGCAGGGGGTTGTACCAGATGCCGCCGAGCGCGCCAGGGACGCGTAGAGGTCCGTCGGAGAACGCCGCGCTCGTGACGTGGCTCATCTCGTGGTTGAGCGTCCGTGCGGGAAACTCCTGGGCCGTGACAGCAAACTCGCCCAGGTGAACCTTGGCGAATTTCGTGCGCCCGGCGCCGGTGAGGTCACGCTTTTCGTTGCGGGAGGCGTACCAGAACACCGTCGCCGGCGGCATCTGTTCCTCGGTGAGGCCGAGGAGCTTGCGCTGCTGGGCGCGCTCGAACTCCGCGTCCAGAATGAGCCATGGGCGCGCGTCGGAGGGGATCTTTGGCGACAGGAAATGCGTCAGTCCGGCGCCCTGCTGGTGGTCGCGCAGCTCCTGTTGGAGGTGGCTCCGGTCCACCCGGTATCCCAGCTCGGCGTCGTGGCTTCGCACGACCGTGAGCGCGCCGCCGGTGGCCAGGGTCACCAAGGCAGGCGCGACAAGGCGCATCCCCACGGCTACGACGTCCGCGCCGCGTTCGCGCCACCGCCGTGACAACGTTGTGGCGCCGCCCACCACCCCGGCCCAGAGCAGAACCTCCAGCGCGAAGTACAGCGCGCGGGCCTCCAGGATTTCGGGCTTCTCGTTGGGTGGACCGAGCAACATCCCGATGAATGGATGGTCTACGCGGTACACGGGCTCGCTCAAGAACGTCTGACCCGCCAGGGCCAGAAGCCCAAACCAGACGAGGGCGTACGCCCAGCGGCGTCCCACGGCGTGGAGGGTGACGTAGGAGAGGATGGCGCCGGGGAGGAGGCCCACCAGCATCATGCGCAAGCCGTCGCCCACCTCGCAGCCCTTTGTGAACGCGAGGCCCGCACCCATCAGAATCATGGCGGGCGCGACGGAGAGCGCGACGTACGTGGCGCCACCGCGCCACGACACACCGGCCGCGCGACGCTGCGGCGTCAGCCATGCCAGGGCCAGCGTCAGGGTCGAGATGAGGCCCACGATGAGCATCGTCTTGTATCCGGCAACGCGAAAAAACGGGATGAGGGCGAGCCCCAGGCCGAGGCCCAGCTGCACGAAGACGGGGGTCAGGCGGCGGATCAATTGAGTTGCCACCGGATGCGAAACGGCACCTCCTCGGGGAGCGTATCCGGGGTGAAACCCAGCGTGCTCGCGACAAGACGCCGCGCGCCGTCGGGCTCAAACCCCCCAATCTGTACGAGCGCGTTGACCACCTCTTCCGTGGGGAGGTCGCCCGTCACCGTCAGGCTCCCCTCCTCCACCGTGAAGACACCCTCGCTGACCGTCAGAGTGGTGATCGCCTCCCGCGTCGCGCGGTTGACGATGGGGACGACCACGTCCTGCGGTACGCTGACGAGCGTGTCGGGGCTGGCGGCGGTCACCAATTGCCAGCCGCCGAGCGCCACGAGCCCCTGCCCTGCGACGTCAAATCCAACGGCGAGGCGGGTCTCGTCGATGCGCCCGAGGACGATGGCCGGCAGCAGCGAGTCGATGAGTGCAGCCGCGGCGGGCTCCTCAGTGCCGCCAGTGAAACCCGTAGAGACCTCCGTGGTGAGCTGGGCCACGTCGCCGGCGAGCTCAACCGCCTCACCGTCGCGCATGGTCGTCGCGACGATGGCATAGATGCCCGGCTCCTCGTAGACGTGCCGCAGCCGCCTGCCAGACTCGGTGTTGCCGTCACCCCAGTCCACTTGCGCGTCGTCGGCACCGGGATCGACGA
>CALBXO010000294.1 GCA_937890335.1 uncultured Pseudomonadota bacterium
CGGTGTCCGGATGACGCTGGTGCCCGAGTGGAGCCAGACGCCGCGTGGGGCGAACAGCGCGCTGTACGCGCTGGAGCTGGAAGCCGCGGGTGCCCCCGCCGCTAGGCGGCCCGTGTCGCTGGCGGTGGTGCTGGACACGAGCGGCAGCATGCACGGCAACAAGATCAAAAACGGGCGGGCGGCGCTGGTTCGGGTTCTGGAGCATTTGCAACCCGGGGATCAGGTCTCGGTGGTCACCTTCGACACTGCGGCGGAGGTCGTGGTGGAGGCCCATGAGGTGGGCTCGGCGGACCACGACTACGTCGCCGCCGTCCAGAAGATCGACGTGGGCGGCGGCACGTGCATCGACTGTGGGCTGCGCACGGCGCGGACGGTGCTCGCCGATGCGCCAGCGCGAAACCAGCGGCGGCTCCTCTTGATCAGTGACGGCAAACCGACGGTCGGTCAGGGGGACACGGATGTTCTGGGCGCGCAGGTGGTCGAGCTGCTCGGGGCCGATGTGGTGACCTCGGTTCTGGGCGTGGGCCGCGCGGTGAATGCGAAGTTGCTCGCCCGCCTCGCGAACGACGGCAGTGGCATCTACCAATTTGTCCGCAACTCGTCGGCGCTGGACACCGCGCTGGCCAAAGAGTCGGCGGACCTTGGCGCGGCTGTGGCGACTGGAGTCACCATCGACCTGGAGACAGCCTACGGCGCGAAGGTGGACGGGCCGTCCCAACTCACGATGGCGCAACTGCGCCCCGGGACGCCGCGCCGGTTCCTTGTGCGCGTCAGTGTTCCTGAGAATTGGAGTGGCGATCTGCTGACGGCGCGCGCGCGTTGGACGACCGACTCGGGACCGGGGACGTTGAGCATACGCTCCAGTGTGCAGCGCGGTCTGGCCGGCGTGCGCAGCTGGGCGGTGACTGTGGAGGACGCGCGGGCCCGGAACTCGGAGGCCATGACACTTGCGTTGGGGGCCGCCGCGGACGGCCGGCGTGATGAGGCGGTCGCGGCGCTCGGGTCACGCCTGGAGGCGCTGCCGCCGCTCTTGGCCTCCGCGCCGGATTGGGTGCGCCGGGACATGGGCGCGGAGCAGCGGGAGATGATCCGCATACGGGACATCGTCCGCGTGGAAGCCCCCACCTCCGTGGAGGTGCGCGGCAACTACCTGTACCAACAGTTCCGGTTCAACAACATCGACAACGGTAACCCGGCGCAGGTCACCCCCGTCGTCCTTGAGAACCCGTACGACGACTTGGAGTAGCGCGATCGGAACGGCGGGCAAAGGGGCGCGGGTTCTGGAGCGGCGGCACGATGGTGACGCCGGACAGGACGGCTGTGCTTCGCGCGGGGAGCTGGATCCAGCCCTGGTTCGGCGCGCCCAATCCGGGCATGAGCTCGCGTGCCGTCAGCTCGTGATGGCCTACCAGACGAGGGTGTTCTCGCTGCTCTGGCGGCTGCTGGCGCCCGCGGGGCGCGAAGGGTTGGTGGAGGACCTGGCCCAGGAGACGTTCCTCCGGGTCTTTCGGGCGCTGCCGGGATTTCAGGCTGAGGGTGCGCGGCTGTCCACGTGGATTCTGACCATCGCGACGCGGCTGGGGATTGACGAACTCCGGCGGACGCGACCGGGCCACGATGACCTGGCGGTCGCCCAACAGGTGGCTTCCAACGCGTCCCCCGAACGCGATGCGGTTGCGCGCAGCGAGGCGCGGCGGGTGCAGGAGGCCATGGGGCAATTGACGGCGGACCAGCGTGCGGTCCTCGTGCTCAGCGTGTACCTGGAGCTGCCCCACGATGAGATCGCCCAGGTGCTGGCGTGCGAGCCGGGCACGGTGAAATCGCGGCTGTCGAGGGCGCGGCAGGCGCTGCGCGACGCGACC
>CALBXO010000295.1 GCA_937890335.1 uncultured Pseudomonadota bacterium
CGAGCGCGCCGGGAAATGTGGAGGCGCTGCGGGTTACGGTGGCCATGGGGGGCGATCAGCTCGTCCTCATCTCCGCCCTCCATCCCGAGGGCCTCGTGTTGCCTTGGAGCTCGGGCAGCGAATCGGTGCGTGAGGAGAGTCTGGCCCGTCTGCGAGGGGAACTCGAGCGCGTGCGCGCAGCGTGGCCCGCGGCCCGCAACCTCGTTCTGAGCGCGTCGGACGACGTGGAGTACGGTGATGTGATTGCGGTCATGGACGCTTGTCGCGTCGACGGTCGCGGGGAGCGGCTGTTCGACCATGTGGTGCTCGCCGTGTCTCCGCGCGAGTAGCGGTCGCGGGGTGCTGCCCCCGCAGGGGCAGAGCCAGGTCGGTCCGTATGGATTGGGGGGTGGACCGCCCGACTCTGCCCCTACGCGGAGCGCCGGATCACGGGGTGATCCGCACGGCCGCTCATCGGGGTACCCCCGGTCAGCGAACGATGAATCGCTTGCTCGCCTTGATCGGCCTGCCTGTGAACGGGGGGAACCGCCACCTCGACGAATGAGCCTGCATGCACGCCCCGAAGATGGTCTTGCGCACCGGGCGCGGCAGTAGCAGGCGCGATACCTTCCCATCCGGACCGACCGTCACGTCCACGCTGAGCGTCTGCTCGGCGAACTCCCCGTCGATTTTCAGTTGCCGGCTCACACATTGATCCACCGACCGGGAGACGCCTTGGAAGCCTTCGGCGAGCCCGTCACGGTCCAGCGTTGTGGGCAGCGCCTGGTAGCGTTCGGCGAGCCGTGACTTCACGTTCACAGGTTCTGACGGTGCGTCGGTCTCGACCGACGCGTCGGCGACCGCGCCGGTGGTGGAGGTTACGCCGGCCGGTGCGCCGGGCGTGCCGACGATACCGAGCACGAGAAGGAGGCTGAAGGGCAAGGACATCATTCACTCCGCACTGTTTTCCCAGGAAAACGCCAGTGCAGAGGTCGTGCCAGATCGCGCAGGCCCGCGGTGTCGGGCGGGTGGTTCCGACCCGTGAACTACGGTCGGTAGGGCGGTGTGTTAACGGGCGGATACACCCAGTGGCAGGGCCTGGTCAGCGGACCAGACCTCGGGCCACGCGCGCCACGTTCTCCGGCGTGAAGCCAAACTCCTTGAACAGCCGGCTGGCCGGGGCCGACGCACCAAACCGGTCCAGCGTGACCACCGCGCCGTCGAGGCCCACAAACTGGTGCCAGCCAAAAGAGCACGCCGCCTCGACTGCGACTCGTGCGCGCACGGAGTTGGGGAGCACGGACTCGCGGTAGTCTGCGTCCTGTGCCAGGAACAGCTCGCTGCAGGGCATGCTCACCACGCGGGTCGCGATGCCTTCGAGCGCGAGTGTGTCTGCGGCGGCCATGATGTGTTGGAGCTCGGAGCCCGTGGCCATGAGGATCAATTCGGGCGCCGTGGCGCTGTCGCGCACCACGTACGCGCCGCGCGCCGCGCCCGCGGTGTCTTCCGCGAGGGTCGGCAGCCCCTGCCGGGTCAAGACGAGGACCGTGGGACCACACTTTCTGCGCATGGCGTGCTTCCACGCCTCCACGGTCTCGCCGGCGTCACCAGGGCGCACGACGTGGACGTTGGGGATGGCGCGCAGGGACGCGAGCACGGCCACCGGCTGGTGGGTGGGGCCATCCTCGCCGAGCCCGATGCTGTCGTGGGTCATCACGTAGACCACCGGTTGCTCCATCAGCGCGCCGAGGCGCAGGGAGGGTCGCAGGTAGTCGGTGAAGATGAGGAACGAGGCGCAGAAGGGGCGAAACCCGCCGTGGAGCGCGAGCCCGTTGCAGATGGCGGCCATCCCGTGCTCGCGCACGCCAAAGTGGATGATCTGGCCGCCCAGATCGCCTCGCTCGGTGATGCCGTATTGGAAGTGCTTGGTACCGTTGGAGCCGGCCAGGTCGGCGGAGCCGCCCACCAGCTCCGGCAAGCGCCCCATCAGCTCGGCGAGGACCGACCCCGACGACTTGCGTGTCGCGATGCTCGTTCCCGCCTCGAAGCCTGGCAGATCTGTGTCCCAGCCCTCCGCCAACTCGCCGGCCAGGCGCCGCTTGAACGCCGCGGCTTTGGCCGGGTGCGCGGCCGCGTAGGCGTCAAATCGCGCCTGCCACGCCGACTGTACCGTGGCGCCCTTGCCCACGGCGCGGCCCATGTCCTCGCGGACTTCGTCCGGGACGAGGAAATGTGCGTCCTCGGGCCAGCCCAGGGCGCGCTTGGACAGGACGATCTCCTCCTCACCCAACGGCGCGCCATGTGCCGCGGATTTGCCTGATTTATTGGGTGAACCGTGTCCAATCACCGTGGTGACGAGGATCATGGACGGTCGGTCCGTGGCAGCTTTGGCGGCGGCGGTGGCGCCGCGCAGCGCGTCCAGATCGGTCACGTCTTCGACGACGTGCGTGTGCCATCCGTAGGCCTCGAAGCGCGCCCTCACGTCTTCCGTGAAGCTCAGCTCGGTGCCGCCGTCGATGGTGATCGCGTTGTTGTCGAAGTAGCAGATGAGCTTGCCCAGGCCCCAGTGGCCGGCCAGCGAGGCTGCCTCGGAGGCGACGCCCTCCATCAGGTCGCCGTCGGAGCAGACCACGTACGTGTAGTGGTCCACGATCTTGTGCTTGTCGGTGTTGAACTCCGCGGCGAGCTTGGCCTCGGCCAGGGCAAAGCCCACTGCGCTGCTGACGCCCTGTCCGAGGGGACCTGTGGTGATCTCAATGCCCGGCGTGTGGTGCACCTCGGGATGACCGGCGGTCTTGCTGCCCCACTGTCGGAAATTCTTCAGCTCCTCGAGCGACAGATCGTAGCCGGTCAGGTGCAGCATCGCGTACTGGAACATCGAGGCGTGGCCGCAGCTCAAGATGAACCGGTCGCGGTCGGCCCAATGGGGATCGCGCGGGTTGTGGTTCATCGCCTCTATGTAGAGGTGATAGCCCAGCGGCGCCAGCGCCATGGGTGTGCCGGGGTGGCCCGAGTTCGCCGCTTGCACGGCGTCCATCGCGAGAGTCCGAATCGTGTTGATGGCGGTGTTCATGGGCCGCAAGTAGCACGCCGCAATCCGTCGCTGCAAGCCGCGGCGACGGCGCCGCCGCTGTTATTGCGCCAGGGCCCGGCGGACCGGCGGGAGCATCAGCTCCACCCACTCCGCATACATCTCGCCGCTGGGGTGGAGGCCGTCGGGTGCGACGAGGCTGGGTCGATCCACGGCCTCCCGGCTCTCCGGCGTGATGTCCACCCAATGCGCGCCGGCGCTCTCGACTTCGGCGCGGGCGGCTGCGTTGTAGGCGTCGATCTCGCGTCCGGTCTGTGCGGCGTCCCCCTGCCGTCCAAAAGGCGTCGCCCCGTAGTCCGGGATGGAGATGACCACCACGCGGGCGGGGTCATCGCCGGCGAAGCCGATGGCGCGGGCCAACAGCGCTGCGAACTCCGGCGTGTAGGTCTCCACGGGGCGGCCCCTGTATTGGTTGTTGACGCCGATGAGCAGGGTGACCAGGCCGTAGGGGCCCCGCGGGTCCGCGGCGTCGATCCCGCGCGAGAGCTCGCTGGTGGTCCAGCCGGTGCGGGCGATGATCTCGGCGTCCTCGACAGCAGCGCCGCCGGCCCGGAGCCGCGCGACCAATTGCACGGGGTACCGCTCGTCCTCTGCGACGGACTCGCCGATTGTGTAGGAGTCGCCCAAAGCCAGGTAGCGTACCGCGGGCCCGGCGTCGACCTCGGCGCCCTCGTCGGCCGCGGCCCCTGTGTCGACGGGGTCACCCGCCAGGTCCCTTTCGACCTCCGCGGGGAGATCCGCCGCCGTATCCGGCACGTTGGTCTCCCGATCCGGCGCGGCGTCCGACGCGGCGTCTTCCCGCGGGGTGTCCCCCTCTGCGCTCAGGTCGGGGGCACCGGTGTCGCCGGCTCGTTCCGGGGCGCTGGCGGCGGTACAGCCGATGGCCGCGCAGAGCGCGAGTGCTATGGTACGCAGGAGGTGTGCAGACTTCATCGGTGGTTCTCCTGGGCGGTGGACCCGCCCGTCGTCGCGCAGGTTTTGGCGGGCGCGGCCGGGGAGTCCGGCCGGGGCAGCGAGGGGGTCAGACAGGGCCGCTGAGCTTGTGCTCCATCACCGCCCATCCGCCGAGACCGACGACGGCTGCCAGCCCTGCCGCGCAGAACATCGTGCTGTCGTCGTACTGGTCGGCGATGGAGCCGAGGACCGGTGTCGCGGCGAGTCCAGCGCCGCTCCACAGGGCGGTGAACATGGACAGCGCGGCGCCGCGGACGCGCTCCGGCGCGCGGCTGACGACCTGGCTGGCGAGCACAGGGAAGCAATAGCCGTGACCGAGTCCGGCGAGCAGCCCAGCCAGGAGAAAACCCCAGGTCTCGGTGGCCATGCCGGTGGCCAGCATGGCGCCGGCGTAGCAGGCGAGCGCTGGCGCGATGATGTTGTGGGTCCCAAGCCTGTCTGGGATGCGCGCGCCGAACGCCCGGACACCGATGGCGCCGCAGGCGTAGGTGAACCAGAGCGCGGCGGGCCGCTCCACGCCCTTGGCTTCCGCGGTGACGGTGCTGAACGCCATGAAACTGCCCACCAGCGCGGCGAAGACAGCGGTCGCAAACCACACCGGCAACAGCCGCCGCTGGCGCAGACTCAGCAGGACTTCCGGCAGAGAGAATGGCTTGCTGGTCTTGGTGACCTGCGGCTCGGGAATCGGCAGCAGAAACGGCAGCGACAGGAAGATCAGGCCGCCTATGACGGGGAAGAACCAGACCAGGTCGGGCGCGTCGATGCCCAGGTCCTGGACGAACGGGTTGATGGCCAGAGGCAGCAGTCCGGAGATGCCAAACAGCGCGATCCCCTCGGTCCTGCGCGACTCCGGAATCAAATCCGCGACAAAAGCGAAGTAGCCCGTGAAGAGAGTGCCGGCGCCGATTCCGACGAGGAGGCGGTCGATGTAGATCAGCGGGCCGAGATCCCTGACAAAGAAGATCAGGCCCATGGCGGTGACCAGGACCAAGGTCCCGGCGATGAGCGTCGGCTTGCGCCCCACCCGATCCAGCGCCCAGCCCACCACGGGACGGAAGGCCAACCCCCCCACAGACCCCATGGCCATGATGACGCCGATCTCGGTCCTGGTGGCGTTGAGGTGCCCGAGGTAGAGGGGCAGGAGAATGAGCGTGGCGTAGCCGAGCGCCTGAAGCAGGTGCGCGGCGGTCAGCAGTGCGAAATCGCGGGTGACGAGGCGGGACGACACGCGCACACACGTACGCTCGCGCGCGCGGTTGTGGCAAGCACCAGCGGCTCTGGAAGGTGAGATTCGGCGTAGAGATGGCCTGCTGCCGCTGGGTCCGGCCCCGGTGGCCGGTGTCTGACTGTGCGCCGTCCGCAGCGGTGTCACGTCCGCGTCGGGAACCTGCGCTCGTTTTGGGCCTGGCTGTGGTCGCTGTGCTCACAGACCCAGTACGAGCCGCGTGGACGATCCGATCGGCGCGGCGCGCGCTCGGAGCATGTAGCACATTGACTCCCGTCGCCTCGTCGGCCAAACAACACCGC
>CALBXO010000296.1 GCA_937890335.1 uncultured Pseudomonadota bacterium
GGCGCCGGCCTCGGCGCCGGCTGAGCCCGCCGCCGCCGCATCACCGGACCACTCGAAGTTCGACGCTCTTCTCGGCAAGTACGTCACCCCCGAAGGGAAGGTGAACTACAAGGCGTGGAAGGCGTCGGCGGACGACATGAAGGCCCTCGACACGTACGTCGCATGGGTCTCGACGGCCGACGCTACGAAGATGGAGAAGATGGATGCGCTCGCGTTCTGGATCAACGGCTACAACGCCATCACGATCCAGGCTGTGCTGGCCAGCTACCCTGAGTTTCCGGGCGTTTTGAAGGTCGATGGGTTCTTCGACAAGATCAAGCGCAAAGCTGGCGGCGAGGAGCTCACGCTCAACGACCTGGAGAAGCTCAAGGTGCGCGAGCCCTACGGCGAGCCTCGCATCCACTTCGTGGTCAACTGTGCCTCGGTGTCGTGTCCCGTGATTCTTCCCGAAGCGCTGACCAAGGACAACCTTGAGGAGTCCATGGAGTCCGCTGCCAAGAAGTACGTTCTGCAGGAGACCAAGCTCAGCGACGACAAGAAGACCGTGGACACGTCCCACATCTTCGATTGGTACAAGGACGACTTCAAGCCGGCCGGTGGAGTCAACGCGTTCCTGGCCAAGTACATGGCGGAGGCCGACCGCGAGGCGGTCAAGACCGCGACCGTGACCTTCCACGACTACGACTGGAACTTGAACGAGGCCAAATAGGGATGTCCAAGCCGGAGCCGAAAGGGCTCAAGGTCAAGATCGACGAAGACACCGCCCAGGGGATCTACGCCAACCTGGCGATGGTGGCCCACGGCGAGGCGGAGTTCGTGGTCGATTTCATGTTCCTTCAGCCCGGCCGCAACGAGGCCAAAGTCGGCTCACGCGTCATCCTCAGCCCGCGCCAGGCCAAGCGTCTCTTGGGCGCGCTGAGCGACAATATCGGTCGCTACGAGCAGCGCTTCGGGACCATCCCCACCATGTCCGCTGCCGGCCCCGACGACATCGTTCACTAGTGTTTCTGCACAGGGACATTGGTGAGTTGCCGCGTCTCTTCGACACACATTGCCACCTGGACAAGTGCTCTGACGGCGCACTTGAGGACGCGGTCGCGGCCGGGGTCCAGCGGCTCGTCGTGCCCTCAATCGGGCGGGACTCGTGGGCGCGGGTTGTGGAGCTCGCCGCTTCACCCCACGTCCTGTGCGCGCTGGGAATCCACCCGGAGGCGCTGGACGATCTGGACGGTCTCGAGGGGGCGCTGCGTGGCGGCAACGCCGTAGCTGTCGGGGAGATCGGCCTGGACAGGCGGCTGCCACATTGGGACCGGCAGCGGGTCCAGTTTCGAGCGCAGTTGCGGATTGCAGACGCCTGCGGCCTGCCGGTGCTGGTTCACTGCGTGCGGGCGCACGATGCGCTGGTGGCTGAGCTGCGCGACGTGCGCGCGCAGGTTCCCATCGTGCTCCACGCGTATTCGGGCAGCGCTGAGCTGGTCCCGGTCTACGCCAAGCTCGGGTGCTACTTCAGTTTCGCCGGGACGGTGACGTGGTCCGGCTCACGACGGGGGCCCAAGGCGTGCGCCGCGGTGCCAGCGCAGCGGCTGCTCATCGAGACGGACGCGCCGTACCTGTCACCCCAGTCGCGGCGCGGCGTGCCAAGCGCGCCCGCATGGCTTCCAGAGATCGCCGCAGCGGTCGCGGTAATCCGGGGCGTGGATCTGGCGGCGATCGCCGCTGTCACCACGGCCAACGCAGAACGGGTTTTTTGCGCTTGACGGCGAGAATGGCCTCCGCGTCCGCGAGCGCCTGGCGCTGCACGTCACAGAGGGCCTGGAGTGCCTGGATGTGTGCTGCCATCGCGTCCCGCTCGCGGGAGACCGCGTCCACGGTCTGGACCAGGACGCGGGAGCGGTAGACGAGCCGGTCATTCTCGCGCTCGAGCTCCCTGAAGTGGTCCGTGATCTGCTGCACGACCGCGTTGGGCTCAGTGGGTGCACCCAGGATGTCCGCCCAGGGGTCACCGTCGACCTCGTGGGTCGAAATCTGAGCGGCGTCGAGGGGCTGAAGCGTCGGGAAGGTTCCGTCTTGGTCTGACATGTGGTCCTCCTACATGTAGGTGTCAGTGTGTGATGGGGATACCTTCTGTCAATTTTCTCCGTCTCGAATCTCGGCTGTTCCCTCCTTGAGGTCCACGACGACCCAGTCGAGCCGGTCGAAGCCGCACGTGCCGCTGTTGAGGTACGTGCCATGGGGCGTGTCCACCCGCTCCGTCACGTGCTCGTGTCCACACACCAGAAAATCGGTGTCCGGGTGGTCCCGCAGCCATCCGAGCGCGCCGCGTCCGGTGACGGTTGGGCCGACGGCGGGGGTGGAGAGGCGGTCGTTGACGGCGTGGAGGAGGTGGCCGAGCTGCGCTGTGTGCGCGCTGGCCTGGAGCCGCGACGCGAACCATTTGACCGGGTACTTCACGCGCTCGTACACCGCTGGCAACGGATAGAATTGGTGGCCGTGCATCACCGTGAGCCGGCGACCGCACGCTTCGATGGTGACGGACTCCGGCACGCCCTGCGGGGCCAGCAGCCGGTCGTGGTTGCCGTACAGCCAGAGGGCGCCCAGGTCGCGCAGATGATCCAGCAGCGGTTTCCACCGCGCGCGCGCACGCTCGAGTTCGCGTCTCTGGCCGTAGGGAACGGGCGCCAGGTCGGTGTCAAAGACATCGCCAGCGAGCACAATCTGGTCGCTGTTGGCGGCCACGTGATCGAGGAAACGCCTGAATTCGCTCGGGTGGTGACGGAACGCGCAGGGGGCGCTGTCACTTGCCAGGTGAAGGTCGGAGAGTACCGCGATGCGCATGGCGGTTGACACAGGGGTGGCGAAGTTCGAAAACACTTGGCGTATCGCATGAGAGGCGACAAAGACAGCATCGACCCGGCTGCGTACGGAATCGAAACGGTTCCCAGCCACGTCGCCATCATCATGGATGGGAACGGCCGCTGGGCCAAGCAGCGGGGGCGCATCCGCTTGCTCGGACACCGTGAAGGCGCAAAGGCCGTGCGTCGGTCGGTGCGGTTCTCGTACAAGGTCGGGGTCAAGCACCTGACCCTCTTCGCTTTCTCAGCACAGAACTGGGCGCGGCCGGAGTCGGAGGTCGCCGGGCTCATGGAGCTCCTCATGGAGTACCTGTCCGGCGAGCGGCGCGAGCTCATCGAGCGCGGTATCCGGTTCCGCACCGTCGGCGACATCGAGCGAGTTGCGCCGCGGGTGCGCGAGGAGATTGCCCGGCTGGAGCAGGATTCGAGCGATGGCACCGAGATGGAGCTCATCATTGCGCTGAGCTACGGCGGTCGCGAGGACATTGTTCAGGCGGCACGTTCGTTCGCGGAGGACGTCAAGGCGGGGCGGGTCGACCCCAGCAGCATCGACATCGAATCGTTCTCAAAGCGGCTGTACACGGGAGCGATTCCCGATCCCGACCTGTTGATCCGGACCAGCGGCGAGCAACGGATCTCGAACTTCATGCTGTGGCAGCTCGCGTACAGCGAGCTCCACATCACGGATGTCCTCTGGCCCGATTTTTCGGAGGAGGACTACGCTACAGCCCTGCGTGATTACTCCAACCGCGAGCGCAGGTTTGGCCTGACCGGCGCGCAGGTCACTGGCTCGAAGTAGTCAGCCGTTTGCGCACAAGCCGAGCCTCGCGGCCATCCGGTGCCCGAATCGTCTGCACTTCCAGGTAGCCTGCGCGGCGATACAGCGCTCGCGCCGGCTCATTGTCGACGTGGACGCCGAGCACCATCTCCTTCAGATCGTGTGCGGAAACCAGCGCCTGTTCGGCTGCGCGCACCGCCGCCAGTCCAAGCCCGCGGCGTCGGAACGGGCTGGCGATGGCAATGTCGAACGCGCCGCTGAACCCTCCCTCCACCTGCACGGTGTCGAGGTGCACGAACCCCGCGAGGACCGGCACGCGAGGAAGGCGGCAGTCCCACAGCAACAGGGCCCGCAGGTCTGCGTTCGGTCCGGGCGGGCCAGTCCATTGGGCGATGAAGGGATCCCGCGCAAGCGCCACGATGGCCCGGCGGTGGTCGCGGCTCGGGGTCCGAAGGAGCACCCGCATGTCAGATTTCGTTGAGCACGACGCCGACGAGCTTCTCGCCGTCGATCGTTCTCTTGGCCTTGCGCAGGGCCGGTCCGGTGGTCTTGCCAGCGGACACCACCATCACGATCGCGTCGATCAGCGGGTCAACCTGGTTGATGTCGGCCTTGGGCAACACCGGCGGCATGTCCATGATGACCAGGTCGAACGTGTCGTAGAGGACCGCAAACAGCTCGGTGAGGCGAGGGTGTTTGTAGAGCCTGGAAGGCGGCATTCGCGCAGGTCCGGCGGGGATCAGATAACACGGAGCCCCCTCGAGCTTGACCAGCACCTGGTCCAGGGTCGCTTCCTCGGCCAGATAGTCGGCGAGGGTGAAACTGGGCTCGAGGCCAATGAGTCGGTGCAGCGCCGGCTGTCGGAAATTGAGATCCACGACGCAGACGCGTGCGCTGGGCGACTCCGCGCGGATCAGCGCAAGATTGACCGCAGTCAGTGTCGTACCCGTGTCGGCGTCGGGCGAGGTCAGTGCCAGGGTTCTCAGCGGTCGGGTTTCCGCGATCCGGCGCAGTTTGAAGTCGAGCAGCCGGTACTTGCTGGCGATCTCACCTTCCGGGTCATGAAGAACCAGCAGGCGGCCATCGATCTTGCCGCGGTGAAGAGGAAGGCTCCGAATGCCCTCCAGGTCCGCAGCCGGCGGGCGGGAAGGCGGTGCGCTGTCCATCCGGGACAGAGGCGCAGCCTCCGGCGCGGTGTTCATGAACGGGATCGTCGGCGAGGCCTGAAACGGGTCTACGTCCTGAACCTGTGGGTTGTAGCCGTAGTGGGGCCCCGGCTCCTCGATGACCATGATGCGGCGGCCGTAGTTCGGCTGGCCCTGCGGGATTCCGAACTGTGACTGCGGTTGGTGCACCTGCATCGCGCTGCTGGAGACGATCTCGGGTTCCAGCGCCATCGCCTCCTGGAGGGGCGAGTTCATCGGCTGGGTCGCCGCGGGGTCATTGCCGAAGTGGCGCGGCTCGGGCAGAGCGTCGCCGGTCATCAGCTGCTCTGGCAGAGGCGGCATCATGCCGGTGGGCCTGTCGTCGTCGTCAAAGTCGGACGCGGAGGGCATCATGGTCGTGCGCCGGT
>CALBXO010000297.1 GCA_937890335.1 uncultured Pseudomonadota bacterium
CCCACCCAGCGCGTCGATCTCCTTGACGAGGTGCCCCTTGGCCAGCCCACCCACCGCAGGGTTGCAGCTCATATGGCCAATCGTGTCGATGTTCATCGTGAGCAGGAGCGTCCGCGCGCCCATGCGCGCAGCAGCGTGCGCCGCCTCGCACCCGGCGTGGCCACCCCCAATCACTACAACATCAAAGCGCGTCTTCATGCTCACTTGCCTGGGAGTCCGTTGCGCATTGGCGACCCCGTCGGGCGGGCGCCGCAACGGGAGCCAATGGTCTACCGACTCGTAGTGCTTCTGGGCGGCATGCGCAAGCCCTGCGCACAGGCTCCGCGCCCAGGACAATGAGAACCGTCGTTCACAGCAGTCGCGCGCACCGCGGAACACCAGGGCAGCAACACCTGATGCCCTGGTGGTACCGCGACACCCCCAGCCTCAGAGGCCTGCGCATGGGTGGCCCCTACCTGTCGAGCAACCGCGGCCACACACTGCGGCAGGTCTTTGCCCTGACCCAGGGATATATGGGCGAGACATCTCATCTGACGGAGGCCGAACTCAGCGACCTCATCGCCTTCCTCCATACCCTGTAGGCAAGCGCGCCTCACAGACGTAACGACCGGAAACGCGACGCCGGTCCCGGGCGACACTACAATGTTCTGGAGCCACCTCCGGAGCACACGATGCGAACGCTTCTCTTCCTCATGCTCGCCTTGACCGGGTGTGGGACCCAAACCCACGACCCAACGGAACTTCGAACCACCACCGCCGCACTGGACTCTGACGGAGACGGTGTCGACGACGAGTTCGACAACTGTCCAGATGTCGCTGGAGACACCTGGACGCTGGGCTACGAGGTGGGGACACGCTCCCCCTGGCGCGGTTGTCGCGTTTCGACCGCCTGGGAGACGGCCAACTGTCTGTCGCGCGCCTGACCTCCGCAGGCATCGAACTGTTTGGCGTCGTCGACGGCGAGATCGGGCCACAGCTGCAACGGGTTCACGGGGCCGACGGGCAGATCGTCAGAGACTTCGCCTTCGGCGACCTGGACGGCGACGGCGACGACGACCTCGTCGTCGCCGACGCGATGACCGAGACGTACCGAAACGACGGCGGGACCTTCGTCCACGCCGGGTCACTCGTCGATGCCCTTTTCGGTCCGACCCACCTGGTGGGGGTCGGCGACCTGGACCAGGACAACGACGCGGACGTCGTCGTGTTTCGCGGCGCGACAGTCCAAGCCTTCGAGAACCGAGGCGAATGGGATTTCGCGCGGTCTGACAGCCACCGGATCTTCGGGCAACCCAACTATGTCCCGAGCTCCATGAGCCTCGCGGACGTAGACGGAGATGGTGCCCTGGACATCGCGTTGGTGGGCGACCGCCAGCGGGTCGTGGTCTGGTCCGAGCTCCAGGATGATTCTCAGTGGCAGGACATCGGTCCCGACCGGATCCTGGCAGTGGATCTTGACGGAGACGGGGCCGCCGAGCTCATCCGAAACGCCGACGACCCCGTCGTGCTCGCGGAGGGGAGCGTGCTCGATCTCGCCGCAGTCAACGTCATCGACTTCGGCAGTCCCGCCGGGATCGACGCCCTGGATGTGGACGGGGACTCAGACCTGGACGTCATCATCACAGACACCCAAGGGCCCGCTTGGGTGCTGCGCAACGACGGAGACGCACTGACCCCCATCTCCCTTGGCGACGACAGCGTCGGGGGCAGCGATGTACTCGCAGGGAGCTTCAGCGCCGATCGGCTCACCGATTTGTGGATCTCCTACGGTGACGCCCCGGACCGGGTCTTCACACGCAGCGGCGGAGATCCCGACCAGTCCGACGTGGACGGCGATGGCTTGGGCGATCTCTGCGACCCGTGCGACGACAGAGACGACCCGGATGGCGACGGTGTCGGCAGCTCATGCGATCTCTGTCCGCAAGTGGCCGACAACCAGGCGGATGTCGACGGCGACGGCCTGGGCGACGCCTGCGACGTCTGCCCGGCGCTGGCGGACGACCAAACCGACTCGGACGACGACGGCGTAGGCGATGCGTGTGACAACTGCGCCGTGCCGAACGCAGACCAGGTTGACACCGACGGTGACGACATCGGTGACGCATGCGACAATTGTCCCCACAGTCGCTGGGCCGGATTGACACCCACCCGTTCGTCCGGCGAAGCGGCAGAGCGCGTCATTCTGGTGGACACCAGCGGCGACGGCGTCGCCGACTTGTATCGCTGGGACGGCAACGAGCTCTTCTACTATCCTGGTCCCGGACCATGGACCGGCGCCGGCCGACGAGTCGTAACGGGCCCCACACAACCCCCGTTTGAGCTTGCAGACCTCGACGGTGACGGGAGCTCTGTCCTCGTGGTTCAACGAGGCAGGCAGCTCTACACCGTGACAAGATTCAATACCGAGGTCTTGCTGGACGTGGACGTGTCCTCGGCAATCTACCTATGGGCAGACTGGGACAACGACGGGGATGACGACCTGCTCGTGCAGAGCGTCTCCACGTTGCCCGCTACCCGAGCAGTGTGGCGCAACGACGGAAATCGGTCGTTCACGCTCGTCGGCAGCTTCGGGTCTCTGCGGGGCACTCCAGTGCTCGTCGACGTCGATGGGGACGCATTCCTGGACCTCTACTACTCGCACGCGGACCAAGACAGCGTCCGCCCGGGAAACGGTGAAGGGTCGTTCCCCAATCAATTCGTACTTCCAGCAACGGGCGGGCGTGCCATCGGCACCGCTGACGTAAATGGCGACGGGCTCTCGGACCTCATCGCTGCCGACCCTCGACCGGTCCGGTACGCGGTCGGGGATGGGACTTTCCGCGTGGGACAGGAGAGGCTGTATCCCGGCGACCGAGGCGCTGTCTTCGCGAAAGCCGCCGACCTGGACGGCGACGGTGTGCTGGACCCAATTGCCGCGGTGGACGGAAGCGCGGCCGCGTTCGTCTCTGGCCGGCGCCTGTCGTTGCCGGGCGGCGTCGTCGATGCAGCTTTCGCCGACATTGACGACGACGGGCTCACGGACGCCGTGTATGCATTGGCAGACGCAGGCTGGGCCGTCCACCTTGGCATCGACTCCGGGCCCGCCCAGGACGACGGTGACCAGGACGGAATTGGCGACGCGTGCGACCCCTGCCGGTTCGACCCAGACAACGACGTGGACGGGGACTACTTCTGCGCAGCGGTCGACGTTTGTCCCCTCGTAGCCGACGCCGGGCAGGAGGACGCCGACCGAGACGATGTGGGCGACGCGTGCGACAACTGCCCGGGCGACGACAACCCAGAACAGAACGACGGCGACGACGACGGCGTCGGAGACGCGTGCGACGCGTGCCCTCTGGCGCCAGGCGACGACGACGACGGTGATGGGATCTGCCCCGGCGAAGACAACTGCAATGACGTGGCCAACCCGCTGCAGACGGACACAGACAACGATGGCCTGGGCGACGCATGCGACATCTGTCCGCTTCACCCCGACAACGATCCGGACGGCGACCTGGTCTGCGACGAGATCGACAACTGCCCACAAGTGGCCAACGCTGACCAGCTCGATACCGACGGCGATGGGGCGGGCGACGCGTGCGACCGCTGTCCCCTCGACCGCGTCGACGACATCGACAACGACGGTGTCTGCACGTCGGACGACAATTGCCCGGCCCAACCGAACCCGGACCAGCTGGACCCCGACGAAGACGGCCGCGGGACCGCGTGTGACCCCTGTCCGGCGGACCCCGACGACGACTCTGACACCGACGGCGTCTGCGGCGACGTGGACAACTGCCCAGCGACGCCGAACATAGACCAACTCGACCTCGATGACGACGGACAGGGCGACGCATGCGACGCAGACATCGACGGAGATGGCACGGCGAACGCCGAGGACAATTGTCCAACCACACCCAATGCCGACCAGGTTGATACGGACGACGACGGGCTCGGCGACGCATGCGACGCGTGCCCGGCGGACCCAGAGGACGACGACGACTCCGATGATGTCTGCGGCGACGAGGACAATTGTCCCACGACACCGAACCCAGGCCAGGAAGACACGGACGACGACGGGCTCGGGGACGATTGCGACACTTGCCCGCTCGACCCCGAAGACGACGAGGACGAGGACGGCGCATGCTCGGATGCAGACAACTGCCCACTGGACGCCAACCCTGGTCAGGAAGACGCGGACGACGACGACGACGACGACGACGGCGTGGTCGACGAGGAGGACAACTGTCCGTTGGTGACGAACGCACAGCAGCAGGACCTGGACGAAGATGGCCAGGGGAATGCGTGCGACGACGACGACGACAGCGATGGCGTGGCCGACGACGAGGACAACTGCAGCCTCGTCGCGAATGGGGGGCAGGGGGACCTGGACGACGACGGCGTGGGCGATGTCTGCGACGACGACGACGACGGCGACGGTGTGCGCGACGACGTGGACCTCTGTCCGCTCGACGCCGACCCGGACCAACTCGACACGGACGAGGACGGAGAAGGGGATGCCTGCGACCAGGACGACGACGCGGACGGTGTGCTGGACGACGACGACAATTGCAGCCTCGTCGCCAACCCTGACCAACGCGACACCGACGACGACGGCCTCGGCGACGCGTGCGCAGGTGACATTGACGGCGACGGGATCGCCAACGACGACGACAATTGTCCGACGACGCCCAACGCAGAGCAGCAGGACCTGGACGGCGACAGCGCAGGTGACCTCTGCGACGACGACGACGACGGCGACGACGTGGGTGATCTGGCGGACAACTGCCCTCAGCTGCCGAACCCAGATCAGCAGGACCTGGACGACGACGCCGAAGGAGACCTCTGCGACGACGACGACGACGGCGACAGCGTGGATGACCTGGAGGACAACTGCCCACAACTGCCGAACCCGGACCAGGAAGACCTGGACGACGACGCGGTGGGGGACGACTGCGACGACGACGACGATGGCGACGACGTAGGTGACCTGGAGGACAACTGCCCGCGCGTGCCAAACGCCGACCAGGCGGACCGCGACGGAGACCAACTTGGCGACGCCTGCGACACCGAGGAGTCGAGCAACAACGGCCCGAGCAACAACGGCGTCAACACCAACAACGGCCCGAGCAACAACGGCGTCGACACCAACAACGGCGACGTTCCCGACGAGGGAGCCAGCGGCGGTTCCGCCGCACGTCCGGACGGGGGCGACTGCACAATCGCCCGAAGCCACCCACGCGCGCCATGGCGCCTGTGGCTACGCCGCTGACACGGTCAGCAAGGGCACTGGTGCGATGGGGGGCGCCGACACCATCGCGACCCCGGGGAATGTCATCAGCGCCACGGCGAGCCTGCGACGGCTCACGTCAGAGGGTGCTCTACAATTCGGACCGAACCTCGGAAAACCTCATCCGCTTGGGTGTTGCGCAACGAAGCACGTCTCCGACAGGCCGCGAGACAAGGGCGCCTACGGTGACGGGGCGCAGGTCCGGCGACGGGAGAGTCTCTCAAGAGCCTCTCAGCCCGGCTCCACCGACTCGATGGCCAGTGCGCCACCGAGCTCCTCGTTGGCGGCGTCCAGCGCTTCACGGCTCGCCAACACACCGCGCGGTGCGTTCGCAAAGCCAGCCTCCAGATGGGGCAGCGCCAGCTCCCGGATTTCCGCCGCCGTGACCGTGAACAGACCCTCGCGGAAGGCCATCCGCGCGTCGTCCGTCAGTCCCAGCAGGTGGCGGCGGCGGGCCGTGTCCAGCATCTGTGACGGCGACAGAATCCGGTCAAACCTGCCAATGGCACCGATGCGGCAACTGTCGATGACTTCATCCGTGAACGCGTCGCTCTTCACGAAGTCGACGACGCTGCCATACACGTCGAGCGTCTGGGTCAGATGCGGATCCCGGTACGAGACAAAGGGCATGATGCCCGAGGTCCCCACATAGAACGCGAACCCGCCGTAGGCCCCGCCTTGCACGCGCAACCGCGCGTACAGCAGCTTGTTGGCGACCACATTCGACAGCAGCTCGAGAGCCGGCGCTGCCGGGTGGGACAGCCGAGGTACGGGCACCACCTGCGCCACGTAGTTGACCGCTCCGCCGATGGTGACCCCCGCGTCGCGAGGCAGATCGGGGAGGCCCGCTGTGTCCGCCGCCGCGGCCTGACCCGGCGGCAGACCCGCCACCAGCGCCGCGAGCGGGCCCTCCAAGGCCCCCAGGACCTCCTCATCACCGGCGACGCTGACCAGCAATCGTGCCCGCGTGAACAGCTTGCGCTGCAGCGCCACAAGCCGTTGGGTCAACGCCTCCGCGTCGCCCTCCATTCGCGCGGCCCACTGCCCAAGGAACCTCGCCTGCGTCGTCCCGCCCCATTGCTCCTGGCGCCACATCGCCGGGTCGATGACCGCCGCGGCGCGCTGGTAGGCGAAGCTGTGGCCGGCGGGAATCAGCCGGGACTTCAGCCGCGACGCGGCCTCCGGTACGAGGTCGCGGACGCGCTTGAGATCCGTGAGATCCGACGCGGCCAGAAAGTCTGTCAGGATTCCGCAGAGATCCGACGCGTTGGCCGTCAGCGCGCGCCCATCCACCGTGAACGCTTCAAACCGGCCGCCCGTGCCGAGGTGATGACCCGTGGCCGTCCCGGCGCCAATCCCACCCGAGCTGCCGGCCACCCGCTTGGCCATGCCCTCATAGTCGAGCCCTGCTGCGCCGCAGCCCAGCGTGATCTTCCCGAGAAGCGGGAGCAGAATGGACTCGTCGTCACTCAGGTCGCGCGCATCAAAACTCAGGCCGACGTAGCCCACACCATTGGAGAAGACGTCGTGGCGCAGGGCGGGCGCCCCACCGATGTGGGCACTCTGCGTCGGTATCGTGCGCACCTTGCGCGGGATGTCGTCCAGCGCCAACGACGGCAACGTGGCGAGGGCTTCCGGGGTGTCGGGCAGCTCCTGGTCCGACTTGAGCTTGGCGGCCGCCGTGTCCACCGCCGCAATCTGGTCGGCGGACATGGACGCGCGCAGCTCCGCCAACCGCGCCCCCTCGGCTGCTTTCCACTCCTGCTGGAGCGTCCGGGACGGAGACGCTGTGAGCGCCAGACGGTGCGGGTTGCCCAGCAGCCGGTCTCGGATCCAGGTGGACAAGAGATCGGGGTCGGCGTCGATTCGAGCGCGCAACGATTCGAGCGCACCGCCAAACAGAAGCCCGTCCTTTGGATCGCCGCCGAAGTACCACGGCGCCGCCACACGGTAGAGCACCATCAGCGGGAAGGGAGGCTTGATCTCGCGCGCGTGAAACGCCAGGTGGTGGAAACTCGCGTCCACGAGCTCCGGATCCAGCCCCTCCTCCGCGACCCGCTCCAAGGTCTCGAGGATCAGGCTCTGGATTGCACCGCCGTGTTCCACCTCCGAGCCGCGCAGC
>CALBXO010000298.1 GCA_937890335.1 uncultured Pseudomonadota bacterium
CATCCTCCCCGCTGACCGCTGCCGCTGGCTGGCCATTGGCGCGCACTACGTTCCTCCGCAGGGCCCAGATTTTGGGCCCTCGACGGCGACGGTCACGATATCGCTCGAGGGAATCGTGCTTCTCGAGGTGTCACAGACTCTGAACTCGGGTGAGTTCTGGGACGTGGGCGCACTGCACCTCCCGAGCGCGACGGTGTTTGCAACCGACGTTGTTGACCGGTTCAGCGACTACCGGCGTGCGCTTCTGTCCGACGAGGCCAGGGGCAGTGGGTTGTGCGCAGTGCCCGGCCGGGCCCAGTGCCGCGACGACGCGCAGTGCGACGGAACGCCGTGCATACGCGGGTTGTGTTGGGAGGTCGATTGCCGCGTCGACGCTGACTGTGCCGCTGACGAGGCATGTCGCGCGGGCCGCTGCGGGCCGGAGCTTGAGTGTGTCACGGACAACGAGTGCGACGAAGGCGACACCTGCGTGCGTGGACTCTGCTTCCAGATCTGCAGGCAGGACAGCGACTGCGCCGGCGTCTTGATGTGCTCCGACGGTGCCTGCGGCCAGGCGCCGGAGTGCCTCGTCGACGTGCACTGTGCTCCGTCCGAGCGATGCCGTTTCCAGGCTTGTCTGCCATGGACACAAGAGTGCGGTGTCGACTCCGATGTCGACGGGATTGGAGATGAGTGTGACCCGTGCCCGCTCGTGCCTGACTACACCTTCTGCGGGTGCCACGAGGAGTTGGGCTGCGGCGATCCCTTGTTTGTTTACCTGGTCGATCTGAGCACCTCCCTCGATGGCGGGCGATTTCCTGGCGCAGAAGTGGATGCACTCATGTGGGTGCCCGACGGCGAGGAGCCATTCCCGCTCCAGCCTCTTCAGTACGGCTGGGAATGGCCCGAGCAACTGGGCTCGGACGTCCCGGGCGCCGAACGACTGGACGCATACTGTCGACCGCGGGTGGAGGAGCCCGATTACTGGACTGCTCACGCGGTGGGTGGCCGTCAGAATGGTGGCTGGCTGGAGTTCATCGCTCCTGGGATTGCGACTCCTGGCACCTTTGTCCTGCACGAACTCGGCCGCGACAATTGCGGGGACTTTGGGTACCGCAGCGATCCCATGCTGCTCTTTGCCCAGACGAGCCTGTTCGGCAACGTGTTCCTCGGTATCTTCGAGGGTGGCCAAAGCGAGATCCGCGTTGAGGCGTTCGAGTAGGCAGTCCCGGGGGCCGACAGCGCGCCCCTCCGCGGAAAAGCCAAAATCCGTCGCGAGGGTCGGGCACGCCGCCGATGACGGTGTGTGTCGCCGGCTCCGATGCCGTCTGCTGCGGTGGAGGCCCGTCGGCAGCGAGTCGATTGGGAGATGCGCTCAGAAGGCCTGCATCTGGTCACAATACAAATTGGGGCCGGGGTCGACGCCGAGCAGCTCACTGTAGCGTCGGAAGAAGAGGACGCGGTCTTCGACGCGGTGGTCGGTGGGTTGGTTGCACTCGAGACCGCCGTTGATGATGTTGATCGTGGCGCCAAAGCCGGCGAGGCGCCCCGCGGCGATGTCCTGGTCGTCGGGGACCCAGCCGCCGGTCATCACGTCGTGGGCGCTGGGTTTGGGCGCCTGAGGTCGCATCCAGAACCACAGCGCGGTCAGGAAGGCGAGCCGCCCATCCGAGGAGACCTGGTCCGGGTTGGCCAGCAGGTCCTCGCCGAGCTCCTGGCCGGCGAGCCCGTAGTTGTAATTCCAGCTCAGCTGCATGGCGCCGCGCCCGTGGTAGGTCCGGCCCTGCGCGCAGGGGTAGTCGCGGTTGTTGACGTCGCAATAGCCAGTGCAGCCGCCATTCCCACACCCGACCTCCTGGACAAAACAAAGGCCCCAGGTCTGCGGTCCGTCAGGGGCGGTGGACCAGCCGCCCGTGGTCTCGTGGGAGATGTTGCCGAGGAACGCTGCGACCTCGCGCTTGCGGACCTCGGCGCTCCCCGTTCTCGCGAACTCCGGGTACGCCTCTGCCGCCGCGACGAGGTTGTCGTAGGTGTACAGGCCGCCCTCGCAGGCGGGATCGTCCTTGTGGAGGAACATCTGGTTGAATGTCGCGCGCGAGATGAGGTCCGCAAAGCGTTCATCGCCGGTGTCGCCAAGGTCGGCCCGTGCGTCGGGGGCCCCCATGTCGTCGGCGTCGTCGGGCCGGCCCGTGTCGCCGGTGTCGCCGGGTTCGTCGGCGTCGACCGGTTCGGCAGTGTCGCCCGTGTCTGTGGTGTCCATCGGGTCGGCGTCGGGCTGCGAGGGTACGTCGCCGCCGTCGGGTGCGTCCGTCTCCGGCGCGTCGGCGATGTCGGCCTGGTCGCCGGCGTCAGGTCCCTGGTCTGGAACAACGACGCAGAGGTCCGAGAGGCAGGTGAGCCCTTCGTCGCAGGTGCCGTTGCCGTAGCACGGACCTCGCTCGGCGCCAGCCGCCGGCCCAGGGGCCGTCTCTTTGCCACATCCCGTTGCGAGCAGAACCACGGACAAGAACATCAGGAAGCCGCGCATCACTCCTCCTACCCCACCGCCACCCGTTCTATCACACTGAGGCTCCCGTACATGCCGGGTACGACCACCACATGGGCGGTCGCGCGATCCGTCGCCCACAGAGTTCACCAGGTCCGGACCGGTACGTGACCGGTGACGAAGGGCGTGACGCGGCGCCGCTGGGGCGCGGTCTGCAACGTCTGGGGAGCGCCCACCGCCAAAGGGCCGGGCCCAGCCTACGCCCGCATCGGCATCATTTGCGGACCCAAGTGATGCGCGCGCGCAGGCCCAGGTGGTTGCCCTCGCCTTCAAAGGACAGCGAGCTCTGGAGGCCGCCGATGTCGTCGATCAGCTGGGTGAGCGGTGAGTTGGCCACCGGCAGGGACGGCAGGGTTGGGGCCGGGATGGTGCCGTAGACCGCGCAGCCGAACAGACCGTCCTTCTGCTTGTTGTAGACTTGATGGTGGACGCCGACCGGCTCGTGGCCGAGCCAGGTCATGGCCAGGTTGCGCCGGTCGGCAGGGCTGTCGGGCAGACGGCCGCGCCCCTGCTCGAGGACCTCCCATTGCCGCAGGGCGATCATGTGGTTCGCGTAGGACGGTTCCTCCATGAGGCCCAGCAGTGTCTGTCCCAGCCAGCTCTTGTCCGGATCGGGCCGGAACGCGATCACGGCCTGGTGGTCGGTCGCTGCGGAGGGGTTACGGTCCAGGAAGGCGTCGATCTGCTCCTCGAGTGTGGGGCGGTCCAGGCTCAGGATGAAGACGTCGCCGACCGTGGCATAGCTGAGGATGACGGGGTTTCGCTTTGTACCTGGCGAGGTCGTCTCACGCACCTGCGACACCGGCACGTCGCGGTAGGGCTCGCCGGTTTGCCACGAGATGAGGCCCGGGCCAGCCTGCTCCGAGTAGGCGCGCAGTGCTGTGAGCATGGCCGCCAGGCCGAGTCTGCTGCGAACGTGGGCGGCGATGAAGATTGGAGCCCGGGCGATGGCTCTTTCCAGGTCTCGGTGATCCACCTGGACACCGCTGTCAACGACCTCCGAGCTCAGCGCCACATCCCACACGCCGCTGCGGTCCCCAACCCCTGCCATCACCCAATCGCCCAGCCAGCTGACGCCGAGTTTCTCGTTGCCGGTGATGGAGAACGCCATGTCGTCGGCCCAACGGCGCAGGCGTGCATCATCGGCCAGGGCCACGGTGATCTGCGCGGCGTAACCTACGGGCGGGGCCTGCATGCGGGTGTCGCCCACGTACCGCCGCAGCTCGTTGTATTCGGAGCCGTCGATGAGGGGGAGCATGCGCGCGTCGATGTCATAATCGCCGTCCTCGGACCGGCGGAGCCGCGCCGCGATCGGGTCGATGTAGCTGCTCCAATTCCTCTGGTAACGCGCGCGGAACTGCCGATAGGCGGTGGCCTCCCGCTCCGACACACTCGTGATCTTCCGGTCCAGGAGGGGTTGCATTCGTGCGGGGGTACCCCAGCTGGACGCCGCTCCCCGCTCTGGGTCGAATGTGATCGCCTCGCCGTCGCCATGGACGAGGTCCGTGGACTTCAGGAGGCCGCTGCTGAGCAGCTGTTCGGTGCTGGTCGGCGGCCGGCCCTCCAGCCAGCCGTACAGTAGCGCTGCATGGTTGACTCCAAGGAGGTCGGCGTGGGCGCGCATGCGGCGGGACTCGTTGATCTTCTGGGCCGGTCCCACCGCGCGGGCGACGAACTGGTCTCCCAGAAAGAGGAACCCGTCCTCGTCGCCGTCGTAGGGGTACAGCGTGCGCATGTACTGGAAGTCACCCGCCTCCGACATACGTGGCAGCGAACCCTTGTGGGCTGCGATGAGGCGCTCGATCGCGGGGCGACTGTTGGACAGCGCCAGCAGCTCCCCAATCTCCAGCTGGTAGCGGTTCACCGTCAGGTCGGAGGTGAAGTGTCGCACCACCGTGAAGCCGCCAATCTCGAAGCTCTCCTGTTTGAGAGACGGGTCCCGCTGTCGGGCGGATGCGAGAAAGCCACCGAGCGCACCGGTCAGCAGCGTGCGGTTTCGGACCTGGAACACCAGAGTGATGTCCGTGCCCTCGCGCACGTAGGGATCGCCAAGGAGTACGGCCACGCTGCCGGCGGCGAGGTGACCGAGGCGCTCCGCGAGCCCAGTGCGCTCGACGGCCAGTTCGTGCTCATAGCGGTCGGTGAAGTGCTTGACGCCGCCGCTGGACTCGAGGGCCAAGGCCGCCGTCGTGCCCCATGTGTCCACATCGCGCGCCGCCTTCACAAAGGTGCGCAGGTCCGCAAAGTGAAGGTAGGCCACGTCTGCGGGAATCGCCGCCGCCAGGGGCTCCATGACAGGCTTCTTGCCCAGCTCCGCGATCATCTGGGGCCAGGGATGGGCCGGGACATCCACACGCTTGACGGTGGTCACGTCGAGCAATGTGTCGCCAGCGGCGGACCGCAGAAGGAGGCCGCGGTCGGCCTGCAGAGCCTCCTCGACGCTCTCAATCCCAGTGAACAGGCTCATCAAATCGGCGACGTCGGAGCGGTCGCGCCGGCGTCTCTGCTGCAGGAGGAGCGCGGCGTTGTCCCTCGGCTTGAGGGCGCGCAGCCGCGCTGAGGCAAAGTGGTCAAACCGGGTTTGGGGCCTTCTGTGCCGAGTCCGCGTCGACAGGTAGGTGGCGGCCGCCTCCAGGAACGCATCCGCCTCGGCGGTCTCGGGCGCTGCGTCCACGTTGTCCACCGTAACCGTCGAGAAACTGCCTGGTTCTGCCTCGAGGCGGTCGTCGCGACACCAGATCTTGACCTCAAAGGCGTCGGGCAAGGGGACCGTGGATCGGACCCAGATGCGCGCGCCGTCGTACACCGCCACGCTGTGCCCAGGCAGGGCTGCGTCCAATTGGTAGACGTGGCAGTGCTCCACAAACGCCGGCGCCGACAGCAGGTGCGCAGCGCCGTCGGCACCCCGCGCATCTGCATCCACACTGCGCGACCCGGCGTCCGTTGCCACAGTCTGCAGTTGTTTCCGCGTGAATTGAGGGCCGGGGTCGGGGCGCCGGGACGCGGCGGGCGTACCGACGATGGGGGCGTCGACCTTCCATTGTGGGGAGCGGCATTGGGTGGCCACGAGGGCCGTGCCCAGGGCCACGGCCGTGAGCCTGAGAGCGTGTTGTGTGCGTGTCATCTCTTTCCTCCGCCCGGCGCACTCTGCACCGCCCGTGCCACAGATGACACCGCAGTCACTTCGAGAGTTGAGCCAACGGGCCGCATCTGTCGTAATGAACCTGTGAGATGGTGGATACTGCTTGTGATGGTCGCCGGATGTGGCGACGCGGCCCCGATGGCGCCGGCCGACGACGCCGGGGACGGGCCCACGTGCTCGCCGCGGGAGGCCCGCGAGAAGTATCAGCAGCTGGTCCTGCCCCTCATTGCCACCGCCGACAGCTCCTGTTCGGCCTGCCACGTCAACGGCACGCATCTGCGGGAGTTTGTGCAGGACACCGCCTGCGGAACCATGGCCTGCCTTGAGGCCGACGGACTTGCGGACTTCACGGACCCGCAGGCCAGCGAGATTCTCGCGTTCGTGCAGCGTGGACGAGACAAGGCGGACCCCGCCGTGCGCGCGTTGGCGGACAAGGAGTACGAGAACCTCTCAGCCTGGCTCGACTATGCCGCAGTCTGCCGGTCCGAGGCCTGCGGCGACACGGTCTACACCTGCCAGGATCCGGACCCGTGCGACGCGCAGCACGACGAGGAATGCGGCTCTGTCATTCGTGAACGACCGGACCCGAGCGCAATCGTCGACTACGGCTGTGACGACGCGGAGCTCGCGCGGGCGTTCTACGACTACGTCCTGCCCTGGAGGGGCCGGTGCGACCATTGCCACGCCCCCAGCGGAGCGCTCAGCGATGTGGGAGACCCGGCGCCGCCGCCGTGGATGGACGACGAGGACAGCGTGGACGGCGCTGCGCGCACTGTGGAGAATCTGCGGGCGCGCGGCTTGATCGACGACGCCTTTCCTGGCAAGAGCCTACTACTGGCCAAGCCCCTGCACGAGGACCTGAGCGGCGTCTCCCACGGCGGCGGCACCAAGTTTGGCGATCAGACCGACGAGACCTACCAGGACATGTTCACATGGCTCTTTCACAGCGCTGGCTGCCGCGAGCAATAGCGCTCCTGGTCCTGTCCATGGCCGGCTGCGGCGACGGCGACCCTCTCGTGGAGGAGGAGCCGGTGCGCGAGCTTGCGGCCATGGACTATTGCGATTGCATGTTTCTCCAATGCCACGACCTCTACCACGATGTCTGGGGCTCGGATGAGGGCACGTCGCGCCAGGAGTGCCTGCGCGAGGCGGAGGCGACGCCGCACGCCACAGGCGCGGCGGTCAGCGGCGACTCGATTGAGTGCCGGCTCCACTATTGCGAGAACGAACCGACCCGAAATTGCGCCCACGCCGCCGTCCAGACCGACATCTGCCGCTGACCGGAGCCGCGCTGCGAGACAGGGCGGGCGTTGAGATCGGGGAGGGTGGTCAGCTGCGGCGACGCAGGACCAGCAGACCGATGAGGCCGAGGACGACCATCACCACCGGCGCCGAGGTCGGAGAGGCGGGGGCCACGCGGCAGCAGCCGCCGTCGTCGTCGGTGGAGGCGGCGGGCGGCTCGCCGTTGTTGGCGCCGTTGTTGCCACCATTGTTTCCGTTGTTGCCCCCGTTGTTTCCGTTGTTGCCCCCGTTGTTTCCGTTGTTCTCGCCGTTGTTGGCGCCGTTGTTTCCGTTGTTGGCGCCGCCCCGGTAGTCAAACAGCGGGGTGTGGTAGTTGGACGTGTTGGCGGAGTCGTGGCCGAAGTTCTGCCAGTCCAGCCGGTTGGTCGTCGGCGCGCCGGTCTTCCAGATGTACAGGTTGCCGTTGCGGGTCGCTGAGGCAATCTCGAACGTGCCGTCGCCGTCGATGTCACCCACCGCGGGGCTCGGGATGATCCAGCCACCCGTGTGCTTGGGGAAGCCGGGTGCCTCGGCGCCGGTGTAGTCCATGGCGCGCAACAGGTAGCCGCCGGTGCCGACCACGATCTCGGACAAGCCGTCGCCGGTCAGATCGACGAGGGCCGGGTTCATGAAGAACTGCCAGTCCTCCACGACCTGCGGGAAGCCCTCGATGAACGGCTGCGCGCCGTTGACCTGCGAGGCGGGGTTCATGTTCCAGGCCGAGACGTGGTGGTCAAAGACCAGGCGCGTGCCGCCCTCGGCGAACGCGAACGCGAAGTTGAAG
>CALBXO010000299.1 GCA_937890335.1 uncultured Pseudomonadota bacterium
CGTAGCGCTCGGCGATCAAGTCGCCACCCGCGAAAGGGATTTCGCTGGGCGTCTTGTCGTCACGCTTCCTTTTAAGGCGTTTGAGGTTGCTCTTGGAGAGCTTCATCGCCCGCGTCGCTGAGCCAAGCTCAGCGCCGCAGTTCTGACACCTCATCGCTTTGTCAGGGACGTTGCTTCCGCAGCGGTAGCACAGCACCTTGGACCCTCCCTCGGGTCGACCGACCAACACAGTATTTGAGCAATCCAACGGCAACACTGCCCGTTGGATTCCCGTCCCATCAGCACCGTCATTTGGCAAAGGACAGACGTGTAGGCTTTAGCAGAGGCACTCGCGCGAAATCAAGATTGGAGCACCGCCTGACCGCGCGGGAGCGACGCCGCAAAATCCGGGCGCGGTCCCCCGGCGGCCCGGCGCGCTCACCGGACTGTGACCTGTGCGACGCGGACGTCCTCGTCGCCGGCCGGAATCTCGACCTGAAACACGCGCCGGGCGCCGCGGAACCGGACGGCAACCGTCGCCTGGACCGGGGCGGAGGTGTCGCCTCGACGCACAACCTCGATCCTGTACGTACCTCGCGGCGCCCAGGGCAGCACGATACCCTCACGAGGGGGCGATTTCTTGTGGGTCGCGCCGGTCTGGGCGACCGCGGCCACGTAGCCGCGCTTCCCAGACGCCCGCCGGGACCACGGCATATCCGGGCTGATTCGCTCGCCGTAGGGCAAGGTCACGCTCAAATCCAGGTTCGCGTTGCCGACCCAGGACAGCGTCACGACGCCCGCCCCACGCAGCGCCGTGGTGTCACCACGCACCAGCCCGGCGAGCGTGTCGCCGCGGCCGCTGGCCAGCACCTCGGCCAGCTCGTCCGCCCTGCGCGCCTGCTTGGCGTCGAGCTCGGACGCGCGCTGCGCCCGCAACCGTGCCAGGTGATCGCGCGCCCGCTTCGGCGCTACCATCGCCTCGACGGCGACGAGATCCAACACGTCGTCTACATGGCCTGTTCTGGACGCCACGGCGCGATGGACCGCGACCGCGGTCTTCACGTCGCCACGCAGCACCAGGTTCCGCGCCCAGGCCCGCAGCTGGCTCGGGTCCAACGGCGCCAGCTCGACCGCGTTTCCAAAATGGATCTGCGCCGCCTCTACCTCTCCGCGCCGGCTCGCCAGATCCGCCAATGCCCAATGCGCCGACGGGTTGGAGGCGTCCTTTTCCACCCACAGCCGCGCGGCCTCGAGCGCCGCCGCCGCGTCGCCCCGGGCAACCAGATGGCGCACGAGTGACTGTCGGTGAGAGCGGCGCAGCGGGTCCGCGGCGACCGCCGCCTGCAACTGCCGCGTTCGCGCGTCGTCCGCGGACGGCTGTGCCTGCACGCTGCGGATGCTCACCGGCGGCGGCACATACACGCGGCGCTCGCGCGAACTTCCCCGCGCGGTTTTCCGGCTCTTGCGCGGCGCGTCCAGCTCCGGCTTGCTCTCTTTGGGCTTCGCGGTGACGGCAGGTCGGGCACTGGGCGCTTTCTTCAGTTTCGCCTCCACGCCCTTCGGGCGCGTGGCCGCAGCGCGCCCGTCCCCCTTCGCATCCGCGGAGCGCACCGCCATGTCTTTGGCCTTGTCGGCACCCGCCAACCGAGGCCCCTTGGCACCACCTGCGCTGCCACCGAGGCCCAGCCCGCCCGTCTTGCCACGAGCGCCGTCCGCAAAATCTCCAATCCCCGGCGAGCCGCCCGTGATGACCGGCGCGAGGGCGCCCGTGTCAGGTTGTACGTAGCCCAGCGAGTCCAGCAACGGGGCTTCCCCCTCCAGGTTGTCGTCACGCAAGTCGTCGCCGTCCCCGTCGTCGGCAAAAGCAGGCGCATTCTCACCCGCTTCGTTGCTCGCCTCGTCGGCGTCCTCCTCAGACCTGGCCGGAGCCTCAGCGGCTGCCGGGTCCTGCGCGGCCCCGCCGGTGGGGGTCCAGTAGGCGCGGTCGCCCTTGCGCTCGACTTTGTACTGGCGATACATCCGCTCGCTCTCGAGCACGAGGAACGTGGTGTAGCGGCTCATCACCGTGTGCTGTTTGCTGGCCTTGACGATCTCCTCGCGAGCGTCCACGCCGGCATGCAATGTGAGGTGCTCGATGTGGCGCTGGGCCCAGATCCGCGGCACGAAGCTGTCCGAGCGAGCCTGCCGACTGTCCAATTGCGCCCGGAACGGTTGGGCAAAGGGCTCGTCGCCAACCAGACCCGTAAGCGTCACCTGCCCGTCCAGCTTGCCCCTGTACCGGCCCACGACGACGAGCTCCTCGCCATACCGGAGGGTCGGAACATGGGTTGGGTACACAAGGTCGACCTTCTCGGAACTGAAGGCCAAGGTCCCCTGTCGCAGCGCCGGACGCCGCGAATCCAGCGCAACCTGCGCCACCCGAGACGGAACGTCCTCGCCGCGGTTCAACACCGTCACGCTGCCGCCAAACCGCCGCGTGAGCTGCCCGAGGAGCGCCACGTTGACATTGTTCCCCACGCCCACCGCGTGGACGGACCCCTGCACGTCGTGGAGGTTGCGGTCCACGCTGTCCAGCAGCGCGTCGTGGTCAATCTCGCCGATCGTCGCCTGGCCATCACCGAGGTAGATGACCGCGGGCGCGGCGCCCTCCGACCGCCCCGCCAACTCCGCCGCGACGGCGAACATGGCCTCCAGGTCGCTGGCACCTCCGGGCACCGCCTCCTCCAGAAAGACCATTGCCGCGGACACGCTGTCGTGGGTGACTCGCTGAAAACTCGGCTTCCAGACCTTCTGCGACTGCCCGCCGAGGACGACCGTAAAGCGGTCGTCGGGTCCCAGCGTCGACAGCCACGACGCCGTCCCAGCGATCTGAGCCGCCAGGTCGCCCTGGGCCGTTCCGTACGACGCGTCCACCACAAAAACATGGTCGCGCGCCCCAGTACCCAACGGCCGGCCGGTAGGAACGGGCAGATCTGGACGCAGGACCATCATGAAATAGGGATCGCCCCCCTCAGAATCTGTGGCCTGGTGGATGCCGGCGTCCGCGTGCTGCGGGACCGCCCACTCCATCACCAGGTCCTGACGAGGGTGAAAACGCTCCTTGTCGAAGCTGACCTGCGCCACCTGCCCGTCCACGGAGACGGAGGAGGCGTAGAGCGGCGTGCGAACCTCCGCGAGTGGCTGCGAAGTCTGCACCTCGGCCGTGAACTTGAAGTGATCGATGCCGACCTTTCCGGTGCGCGGGAGTGGGTACGCATAACGCGTCTGCGTGCCATCGGCCTCCAGCACCTGCGTGTACCAAAGCACCACGCGTTGCGCCTTGTGCGGGAAGATCGGGAAGATGCGCAGTTGGAACACATTGCCGCTCTTCCACTCCAGCAGCGCGGGGTCGCGCGGGCGCATATAGTCAGCGACCACCCGGTTGAAGATCCGCACGGCCTTGCCGCGTTCGACGATCTCACCCTCCATCAACTCGCCGTTGACGGTCATCGCGAACCGGACGATGGACGCATCGTGCGGGAGCGGGAATTGGTAGATCCCCTCCAGCGTCTTGCCCGTGTTGTTCCGGAACGTCTGCGAGATTTCGGTCCGCGCGACCCGACCCCGCACGGTGACGTTGACGTCCATTGACGGAATCGTGATGGCCTCCGGCAGGTCCTGCCGGGTCGCCGGGTCGCGACCGATGATGGCGCCGATGCCTTCCGGCACGCGCACGTCGTCGTCGTCCACCTCCGCCTCGACCGCCAGGTGGCGAGCCCACGACGTCTGGTACGCCACCGATCGGCTCGGAAGCACTTCGATCTTGTCCCCGCCGGCGTACGCCGACTCACCAGCTCCCATGGGATACCGCTGCCCGCCCGATTCCAACGTCGCGGAGCCGGACAGGACATTGACCTGCGTACGACCACCGCCCGCACCGCCCGGCCGCACATCGATGGAGATCTCACCAGGCCCGGCGATCACATCGCCCGCCGGCGTGACAAAGACCACCGGCTCCTTCGCGGAGAGCAACGCCCGTCCCTGCTCGAGTTCGACGCGTCCACGTTCGCGAAGCTGCAGGGTGCTGTCGGTGTCCAACCTGAGCTTGGATCCGTCGCCCAGCTCCACCACGGCGCGTGCCTCCGCGTCCGTGACAATGGCGGACCCGAGCGTCAGCTCAGCGCCGTGTCGGACGGTCTTGCACTCCGCGTTGCAGAGCTGAAAGGCACCCTCGCCAACGACCGATTGCACCGATCCCCAAGGCACGGGAGACAGCGGCTGGGCGCTCGGCGAGGCAGGTCCGTCGCCCCCTCCACACCCCAGCAACATCGACAGAGAGCACAGCGCGACCCAAGTCCGTCTCATCGTTCCTCCAGCCGGCGTTGTACGGTCGCCGGCAACCCGAGCACACGCTGGTGCCCCGCAATGCCCGTGGTCAACGCCCCACTTCCCAAACCGATCTGTTTTCTGCGCAATGGACACAGCGTCCGGTTCTCTGGTACCCACAACCCTTACCGGCAGGCACTCACGCGAACCGGCGACGACGGCAATGGGACAACCCGATACGGACGGCGCATTTACGACCGACGCCATGCGGCAGATTGCCGAGACGTCCGCGTTGCGCCTGCAACAGGTCCTCGCGGCCGAGTTGATCGCGAATGTCGGCGCCTGCCTGCACCCGCGCCAACCCTTGTTGGTGACCGGCTACTACGGCACAGAGAGCCGCCTGGACCTCTGGGACACCTCCCAGGGGAGACGCATCCAAAACCTCGCCCTGCATGGAAAACACGACGAGGCGATGACGGGGGTCTTGATCCTCGGCCCCGACGGCGTACCCAGCTCACCCGCCCTCCCGATCCGCGACCTCGACATGAGTCCGGATGGGCTGGTCGTGGCGGTCGCGTCCGGCAAAGGGGTGCGGCTGGTCAATGTGGACGAGACCGCCCAGTCGCTGCGAGGCGTCGCGGAGCTCTCCGGTCGGCAGTCCGCTGTGCATGCCGTTCGGTTCTCCTCCAATGGCGACCTTCTCGCCAGCGCGAGCCACGACGGGCGTCTCATCATCTGGTCCGTGGCCACCAACCAGGTCGTGTCCGAGTACCGTCTCCCCGAGGCCCACTTCCAATGCGTGGACTTCAGCCAGGACGACCTCCTCATCGCGTGCGGAGATTCGGACGGCAACATCGTGGTGTGGGATGTCGTTACCGGGCACCAGCTCGCCTATTTCCAGGCGCATGAGGGCGAGGTCAACACCCTGGCCTTCGGACCCCACGGGTACCTGCTGGCGACCGGAGGCGGCGATGGGCAGGCCCGGCTGTGGGACATGGCAGAGTCCGCGCCGTTCGGAGAGCCGCTCCAGCACGCCGATTCCGTGTACTGCGTTCGCTTCGACAGCTCGGGCACACTCCTGTTCACGTGCTCTTTTGATCAGAAGGTTGGGGTCTGGCGCCTGGACCACCAACAATTGCTCGACGCGTACCACGACGACCAACCCGTCCTGAGCGTTGCGCTCAGCCGCGACGACTCAAAGCTTGTCATCGTGACCTCCGGCGCGCTGAAGGTCCTGGCCAACAGCAGACTGCCGCTGCTGCCCGGCCCGGGAATTCAGTCCAGCGGGCAGTTTGGGAGCGCCGGTTTCGCCGACCCACTCCCGCCCATGGTGACCGCCGTGGGCGAAGACATCGGAGCCGCGGGCGATTCTCTGGTCGGGGAAATCAGCGCTGACTACGCCGCGGCCCGCATGGAGCACTCGGGCGCGCGACCATTGCCTCCCCAGGCTCAGGGGTTGCCCTACGATCACAACCCGTTCGACGCGCAGTCCGGACAGCACACCCCGTTCGTCGCGCAGTCCGGACAGCACACCCCGTTCGTCGCGCAGTCCGGACAGCACACCCCG
>CALBXO010000300.1 GCA_937890335.1 uncultured Pseudomonadota bacterium
ACTGATGGTGTTCCCGATGAGGTTCCCCATCACGCGGGCGGCCTCACCAATCATGTCGCGGCGCGGGCCGTCCGGCCACTCCGTGGCGGCGACGGTGGTGCCTCCGAGCTCTCCCATAAACGGGGCAAACACCTGGTCGAACAGCGGACTTGCCAGCTCGTTCTCACCGGAGATCGTCGGGCTGAACAGCCGGAATGAGTGCACAAAGACCCCGCCAAAGACAAAGTAGCCGAGCTCGCCGCTGTCGGCGTTCTCGCCCCCGATGATGTCGTCCAGCCGCAGGTTGCCCGTGTCTTTGCCCGCGGTGTTGTCCAGCCCGAGGAGGTCTGCCCCATTGGGGTCCACGCCTCCCACCTCGATGACGGCATACTCGGCAAAGCCGTCGGGGCGTGTCTCCACGAATTCGATGTTCATCCCTTCATAGTCGCGGGCCAGCACGGCAAAGATGCGGTCGCGAATCTCGCGCTCCACGTTGCCGAGCCCAAACTCGTCCAGCGCCTCGGAGAAACCTGGCAGGAACTTCACGAAGACGATCTGCTGCGTCGGCTCGATGACGAACTGGCCCTCCCAAGGCACCCCCATCACGGTGGAGACGGAATCGACGAGAACCGGCGTCATTTTGCCCTGGAAGACGCCAGGTGCGGCCGTGAGGCCGACCAGCTGAGGCATTCCGGCCTGTTCGAGCACCTGGGTCCGCAGGACCAGACGGGCCTGGTCATGGGATGGCACCTCGTCGGGCGCCAGCCGCAGGGCGGTCTCGCCCTCCAACTCGACCACCACACCGGTGGTGGTCCGGAAGGTGCCTTCCACCAACAGGAACATCGTGCGGGAATCGCGGATGTCAGCTGGGATCAACCCGGCGCCGACGACCTCTACGATCTCGCCTCGGCTTCCGGCGGCCGGCGCGAACCCTTCCAGGACGGTGGGGGACTGTTCGATGATCGACTCGACCGAGCTTCCCGCGACCAGGTCGGACAGCTCGTGCTCGTTGTACGCGGTAGCGCGGCCCTGAAAAACGCCGGGTTCCAGCCCGAAGGTGTCCGGTGGGAAATGCACGCGGGCGTCGGAGCGTCCGCCGGCGCCGATGCGCATGGGCAGGGCGGCGTTGACGTCGCGCGACGTCCCGCCCTGCGTGAGAAACTCGCCCTCCAGCACCACCCGCGACTCGCCCTCGCCGGGGCGTAGCAGCCCGCGGGCGTCCAGGCTGACCTCCTCGTTGAGGTGCACGGCGAAGTTCTGGGGAAACGCCACCCGCGGCTCGAGCCGCTCCACCATCTCGATGGCGACGGTGTCGATCGCGCCAACTCCGCGCAGCGAGTCCAGCTTGTCCTCCACCACAACCCGGAGCTCGCCCTCGAACATCGCCGTGCCCGTGGCTGTGAGCGCCTGCAGGTCAAACCAGCTCACCCGCAGCGTCAGGGCGTCGCCGGGCCCTTCCTCCAGCGTCGCGACAAACGACTCGTCGATGGGCTCAACACCGTCGATGACCCCCTGGAGCGTGACGACGCCCCGTCTCGGGTCCAGAAGCGACGCCCCCTGCACCTGGACAATGAGCGAGCCCCCACCGACCACCGTGCCATCGACAAGGAAGGGCGTCAGGGGCAGCTCCTGTACGGCGGGCGGCGGTGGTGGCGGCTCGGCTCCCTCCGGGCAGCCCGCGAGCGCGAGCCCGGCGATGAGGATCCACGCGTGCTTTCGAGCGCTCTGTTTCATCAGTCGGACCCTGCCACGAACTCTTCGTACTCAGCGTCCTCGCCGTGATGGACGCGCTCTTCGATGACGGGCTGGTCCTGAAGGATCGCCCGGGACCGGTCGTGGGAGCTGCCCGCGGGCACCAGGATGCTTCTCAGGATGACCTCCAGCTCCTGGATGTCGTAGAGCGCGTGCAGGTGGCCAATCTTCCGAAACAGGACGTTGGTCGCCTCGGGGTAGGGCAGCCGCGCGAACCGTGGCGGCCAGACCAGCGGGTCCAGGTAGTTGTACAGGTTGGTGTGGGCCACTTGGGTAGGCAGCGCGCGCGCGTTGAGATCATCGAGGAACGCGGAGCCCGGGATCATTTGAAGCGCGGACTCGCCGCTGAGCTCGACGCGTCGCCCGACGCCTGGAATCCGCGCCAATGTGTGTGCGGCGACCCCGTGCGCCACCCCGGCGCAGGCGGCCCACGTGCCGCGGTGTGGGGTGCAGAGGTAGATCGCTCGGGTGACGTTGGCCACGGCGGTCACGCCGAGCGCCTGGAGGAGGTACCGCGCGATGAGGCCTCCCTGCGAGTGGCCAATCAGGATGATCTCCTGGGCGTCGGTCTGGCTGAGCACGTACTCCATCGTGCGCAGCTCGTACTCCGCGCTGCGGCGGATGTCCTGTGAGTACGGCTGGTAGCCGCCGCAGACGCTGAAGACATTGAACGGCTCGCTCTCCAGGAGGCGCTCGAGGCGCTCAAACGCCCACCGCCCCTGCGCGTAGCCGTGGTAGAGGAACGCCACGCGTTTCTGGCCACGGTAGCGGGCGAGCCGGGATGGGAGGTACTTCTGGCCAAAGGCCAGCCGTTCCGTGACGCCCACGGCGTGGTCGAGGACGTTCTTCGTGATGAAGTACGACTCCTCGATGGTGCTCAGAACCATGCGCAGCGAGGCAAACCGGCGGCGCCCCGAGGTGTCTCCCCGGTAGACGACGGTGGTTTCCTGGTCCGAGATCGCGTGCTGGAGGGGACCGACCATGGGCGGCAGTGTAGCAGGTTCCGGGCCGGTGTCGGAGTCGACCCGGTCAGAACGCCTTGGTCCGATGGACGCGCCACGCGCCGGCTTCGTAGATGAGGACAATCTTCTTGACCTCGTCGTCCTCGGTGGAGAACGCGAAGATCTCTTTGCGGTTTGCGGTCTCCGCCTGGGTTTGATCGGGCGCGTCGTCTTCCAGCTTGCGCATATTCGTCACGAGGAAGAGGGAGACGGGCTCAAAGTTGACCTCCTCACCGCCGGGGAATTTCAGCCGACCGGAGGCCAGGGCGTTTTTGCCGTTTCCATCGACTGCGACGTAGTCCAGAAAGTTCTGGGTCTCGGCGCTGAGCAGCTCCCACGCGGCGTCCCAGTCTTCATCGCTGAGGGCCTGGTACAGCTTGAGGGCGGCCGTGCGCGCGGCGATGTAGCGGGTGGCGTCATCGCGGTCGTCCTGACCTGGCACCAGGCTGGACTGTGACCACTCGCCGGCGGACGGGGGGTCCGGCAGCGCATACAGCGAGTTGCAGGCGCAGAGTCCCGCAACGAGCGCGGCCGTGAGGCACAACGCCGGGAGTTTGATCGCGAGTTGCTGCATGGGTCTACCAGGCGGCCGGAGCGATGGCGCCCTCGAAGGTCGCAATGCCGACGGACCGTGGCGCGAGGAAGATGTCCCGCCAACCCGCGCTGACGATGTCGCCGTCGTCGTTGCGGACGGCAGTGGCGACGCGGTTGGGTCCACCAGGCACGTTGATCGCGGCGTAGACGGCGAGCAGGTTCGTGGTGGTGCGGTTGGGCTGGGGAAGCGTGTCGTCGGGGTTGCCATTGAAGTACGAGATGCGGGTGGCGTCGAAGGTCAGCGCCACCGTGGCGTTGCGGACGGGCAGTGCCTCGTCGGCGTCCACCACGTCCTCGCCGTCCATGACGGTCCGTCCTTCCATGCCACAGTCGTTGACCCGGCCAGCGATCGCTCCGTTGCCGGGCTGGATGCCCTGGGGAACAAGCGCGGTGGACGGGATGGTATTCCAGGCGCCGATGCTGATGACGTTGCCATCCCAAGGCGCGTACTCGCCCTGGTCGTCGCTGCGCACCTTGGTGAGGATGGCGCCAAACTCGTAGGTGTCGATCCATCGGGCCTGCTTGCCGCTGACCTTGAGCACGAGGTTCGTACCCGTGGGGACGTTGGGGATGTTGAAGTAGCCCTCGTCGTCGTCGGGGCAGCCGTCGGCGGTGCCGCAGGCCGTCATGTGTCCGTAGATGAGGGTGGACTCGATGTCCGCGTCGCGGCTGTCGTTGGCGCCATCGTAGGCCCAGGTGGCCTTGCACTCGCCCTGGAGCGTGGCGTCGGTGATGCCCGAACAGTAGCCGATGTCGCTGAAGCAGCCGTCGATGGCGCCCTGGTTGCCCTCGTTGTCCTTCTCACACCGGCACGGGTCGACCTCGATGCAGGCCTGACGTTGCACCGGGTCCGCGATGTCGGCGCACAGCGTGGTGAAGTGGGCAAGGAACCGCTCGTAGTTGTAGACGGTCATGCACAGGCCGACCGTGCTGCCGCCCACGCCAAACTTGGCGATCTGTCCGCGGATGGGGAGGTATTGCACCTCCCCCTCAAACGGCGTGGGGTTGGCGTAGCAGTCGAGGGCGGGCGGGGTGTCGGCGTCGACCACGCGGTCGCGGACCTCCTTGCCGATGATGCCGACGACGTCGCCGCCGGGTGCAGCCAGGCACACGCCCGTGGTGCAGATCAGATCGCCGGAGCAGTCACCGTTGGACTCGCACTCGGTGAAGCTGACCACGTCGCCGTTGTTGCCACCGTTGTTGGCGCCGTTGTTGGCGCCGTTGTTGGCACCGTTGTTGGCGCCGTTGTTGGCGCCGTTGTTGGCACCGTTATTGGCGCCGTTATTGCCGTTGTTGGCGCCGTTGTTGCCGTTGTTACCGGTGGTCCCCGAGCTCGGGTTGCCCCCGCCGCAGGCGGCAAGCACGAGGCAGGAGACACTGAGAAGAGCAAGCGTGGTGCGGCGCATGGACCTACCTCTCGCGCGTGTAGATTGTTGGAATTGAGTCATCGCGGCGCGGTTATAGACGGTCCGCGGGGGCGCTGCAAGCCGGAGGGTCGGGCTGCGCCGCAGCGGGGCCTGGCCCGAAGTGTCCCGAGGAGGCAGAAAGCTCTTGACTCACACAGCCGACTGCCTTAGAGAAACCGCACGTCCAGGGACGTAGCTCAGTGGGAGAGCGCTATCCTGACACGGTAGATGTCGGCGGTTCAAATCCGCCCGTCCCTACTTTCGAGTGTGAAAAGGCCGGTCCTTCGGGGCTGGCCTTTTCACCTTGACAGCCCTGGAGCGCGTGAGTAGTCTGCGCGCCCGACTCGGGCCCGCCCGGGAATTTGCGAGGTGAATGGATGCCCAAGATGAAGACGAACCGAGCCGCCTACAAGCGGTTTCGGAAGACTGGATCGGGTAAGCTTCGCAGGATGCGCGCTTTCAAGAGCCACATCCTGACGAAGAAGACCACGAAGCGGAAGCGCACCCTGCGCACGGACACCGAGGTCGATCCGTCGGACGTCAAGCGCATTATGCGAATGCTGCCCTATGGGGCGAAACGTTAACTCTGGTTTGTTGGCTGCCCGGGCGCTGTTTTGGTGTCTGGAGGTCTTCCACCCGGCCTAAGAAGGAGGATTTGAGATGCCTCGTGTAAAGCGTGGGTTTGTAGCCCGCCGCCGTCGGAAGAAAATGTTGAAGCTGGCCCGCGGATTCCGCGGTTCCCGCAAGACTCTGTTCACCCATGCGAAAGAGACCGTCGAGCGCGGTTGGAAGTATGCGTACCGCGACCGCAAGGTCCGCAAACGCACGTTCCGTCGCCTGTGGATCGCGCGCATCAACGCCGCGGCCCGCATCAATGGCGTCTCCTACAGCCGGCTGATCAACGGTCTCAAGAAGGCCGGTATTGAGCTCGATCGGAAGGTCCTGGCGGACCTGGCCATCTTCGACCCGCAGGGCTTTACCAGCGTTGCGGAGTTGGCGAAGGGCGCGCTCTGATCCTTCCTTTCTGTCCTCCTCCGCAACCACCCAGCGACAATTGAGATGCTCGCCGGTGGTCCGCGGACGCGGTGCCTCCTGCGGGTAAACCTTACCGCATGGAGTCACCCATGGACGTGGCTGACCTGACAGTCCAGCTCGAGCAACTCGCCGCCCAGGCGCGAAGTGAATTCGCCCAGGTGGAGCGCGAGCCCGATCTCGTACAGGCCAAGAATCACTATCTGGGTCGCAAGGGCAAGGTGAAGAGCCTTGGCTCTGTCGTGGCCGGTCTTCCTCCGGAACAACGACCGCTCGTTGGCAAGGAGATCAACCGCATCAAGGACCTCATCGAGGGGGACTTTGACGCGCGCCTGGGCGAGCTGCGTCTGGCCGAGCGGGACCGCCGCCTCTTGACGGGCAAGTACGACGTCACGCTTCCCGGTCGCGGGGGTGTCAGGGGCGACGGACACCCGTTGGTGCAGATCGAGGATGAGCTCATCTCGATCTTCCGTTCCATGGGTTTTGACGTGGCCCGGGGTCCCGAGATTGAGACCGACCACCACAACTTCGAATCGCTCAACTTCCCGGACGACCACCCCGCGCGGGATATGCAGGACACCAT
>CALBXO010000301.1 GCA_937890335.1 uncultured Pseudomonadota bacterium
TAGTGTCCTGCTACTCGTGGTGTCCGGCTGTTCCGACGACGGGGGTGGCTCCTCAGACGCGAACAATGGCGCGAACAACGGTGGCAACAACGGCGCCAACAACGGCGTCAACAACGGCGTCAACAACGGCGCCAACAACGGCGACGATCGGTGCGGCGACGCTGTGTGCGACCCGGGCGAGGGGACCAGCTGCCCGCAGGATTGCCCGGTCGGGCCCGAGTGCGGCGACGGGACGTGCGACGAGGTGGAGAATTTTGAGCTCTGCCCGGAGGACTGCGAGGAGCCGGGTCCCGAGTGTGGCAACGGTGAGTGCGAGGAGGGCGAGGACACGGCCAGCTGCGAGGCCGACTGCCCGCCAGAGCCCATCTGCCAGGCGGGACAGACCCGCTGTGTCAACGAGCTCACGGTGGAGACCTGCTCGGAGGACGGTCTGGCGTGGGGGGCCGCCCCCTGCGACGTGGGCTGGGTGTGCGTGACCGACGCGCAAGAGTGCCTTGAGGTCATCTGTCAGCCCAATACACCGCAGAGCTGCCTCAGCTCGACCATCCGGATCGTCTGTGACGGCACCGGAACGGGCACTGACCAGGAGGATTGTCCGCAGGCAACCCGCTGCTTTGACGGCGAGTGCAACGCGGGTGAGGGGCTGTGCGCAAGCGATGATGAGTGCGCCAACGACACCTATTGCGACGGCGGCGTCTGCCTGCCCTACCCCACGGGGCCCCGCGGTGACACCAACGAGAGCTGCCTCCAGGCTCCGTTTGAGGGCGCGTTCTCACCGGAGGTCCAGTGCCGCTGGGACCAGGGCAACGTCATCATGCAGCCCGCGGTCATCGACCTCGACGGCGACGAAGTACCCGAGATCATCTTTACCTACTGGCCCTCTGGCGGCGGCGGCAACGGACGCGTCATCGCGATCCGGGGTGACGATTGCACCGAGGTGTCGCAGACCGACCCGCAGTACAACATCGAGATTCAGTCCAGCATCGCCGTTGGTGACATCGACGGCGACGGGTTGCCTGAGATTGTGACCCACGGCCGCGACCGTCACGTCCGCGCGTTCGACCACAACCTCGTGCTTCAGTGGGATTCTCCCCATGTGGAGAACGTCGGTTGGGGTGGACCGGCGCTGGCCGACATCGACGGGGACGGCGACGTGGAGATTGTGTTTGGCGCCACAGTGCTCAACGGAATCGACGGCTCCCTGGCCTGGCAGGGTCAGAACTACCAGTACTACTCCATTGGGCCCCTTACGGCGGTGGCCGACGTCAACAACGACGGTGAGCAGGAGATTGTGCTGGGCAACCGCATCTACAGCGCGGCTGGCGTGGACATCACTCCGGACGGCATGCGCAACCTGACGCCGGGCCACGTGGCCATCGCCGACTTTGACCCGGAGACCCTCGAGCCGGAGATCGCGGTGGTAGCCAACGGCAGCACGGTGCGAATCCAGCGGCTCGACGGCTCGGTCCTGTTTGGCCCCTTCCCCATCCCCGGTGCTACGCGCAACGGCGGCGCGCCGAATGTGGGAGACTTTGATGGCGATGGCCAGCCGGAGATTGGAACCGCTGCGGGTAGTTTCTACGCCGTCTTCGACATGGAGTGCGACGTACAGCCCGTGCCGGAGCATTGCGCCCAGCAGGGAATCCGCTGGCTCAAGCCGACACGGGACCGCTCCTCAGGGGTGACGGGCTCGAGCTTGTTCGACTTTGAGGGCGATAACAGCGTCGAGGTGGTCTACAACGACGAGTGCTTCATGCGTGTCTACGACGGCGCCACGGGGACGGTGCGGTTTGCCTTCCCGAACACGACCAACACCACGTATGAGAACCCCGTGGTGGCGGACGTGGACGGCGACTTCAACTCGGAGATCGTCATCCCGGCCAACGATCTGCCCAACTGCGTACCCGGCGCGGACACAGACCCGGACACGGGCACCCTGCCCTCCGAGACGCGCGGCGTGCTCGTGCTTCGAGACGTGACCGACCGCTGGGTCAACAGCCGCCCCATCTGGAACCAGCACACCTACCACATCACGAACATCAACGACGACGGCACCATCCCCGCGCGCGAGGAGCAGAACTGGCACCGGTTCAACAACTACCGCCAGAACATCCAGAACGACGGCAAGGCGCTGTACGCGCCGGATATGACCGTGGACAACGACACGGAGATTCCGCGGCCCGGCTGCGGCGCACTGGAGCTCCGGGCGACGGTGCACAACCGCGGATCGCAGCCGGTCTCCCGTGGGGTGCCGGTGAGCTTCTTCACCGCGGATCCCGACGAAGGTGGACAGCACATCTGCACGGCGACGACCACGATGCGCCTGGATCCGGCGGCCGGAGAAGAGGTGGGCTGCACCTGGACGGACGCTCCCGACGCCGCCACAGACATCTACATCGTCGCCGACGTGCTCTGGGAGGATGGCATGGCCGTCAACAGGAACACGGAGTGCTTTGAGTTGAACAACTGGGCGGTCGTCACCGTGGACGCCTGCCAGTAGCGCCCACATTCCGGCAGCGGCCGTTTGCGCGGGCCGCGTGGTCTGCCGGGACCGCCCGCCGAATCGCCACCCCCGGGGTCGGAGCGCTCAGCGCGCGTCATTGGGCCCGCTGAGGAGCACGCGGACCCCCTCAGTTGCCAGGTCCTCAAGCGCGGCGCGCGCGCCCGGACCGATCGCGGGGTTCTTTTCGAGGTTGAGTTCCTCGAGGTCTCGGGCCCACGGGGCCTGGCACAGGGCGTTGATGCCCTCCTGTGTCAGGTGGCAGCGGCGCAGAGACAGGCGTCGCAGGCTCGGAAACCTGACCGCGGCGAGCGCTCGAGCACCATCGTCCCCACATTTTGTGCTGCGCAGGCTCAGGCTGCTCAACTTCTCCGCCGTGCCGGCGCTCAGGGCCGCCACACCGGCGGCTCCCAGGCGGTTCCAGCCGAGCTCCAGCCGCTCGAGCTGGGGGAATTGGGGTCCGCGCGCGAGGAGATTGATTCCGGCCGCGTCGAGACCACAGGCCCAAAGCGCCAGGCGTTGCGGCGTGTGGTCGCCGAGAGTCTTCAGGAGCGCGTCCATGCCCTCGGCTCCCAGTGGATTTCCGCCTACGGCAAGGTTGACGACGTCCAGTTTCCCGTCCCCCACCCACGCCTGTCCAGTCACTCCGTTGTTGGACAGAGCCAGCGTGCGGCATCCGCCGATGGCCGCAGCGATGGCCCTGGCGCCTCGGTCGCCGCAACCTGTGTTGGCCAGGTTCAACACGTCGAGCGAGCCGGCGAACCGCGGCGCGGCGAGCCGAACGACGGCGTCCGCGCCGAGGGGGCTGCCGGAGAGGTCCAGTTTTCGGAGGTGCAGGCCGGCGACCGCCAGCCCCCGCGCTCCCTCCGCGCCGACCCGCTGGTTGCGTATCGCAAGCTCGCGCAAGGTAGCCGCGAAAGGCGCGGACAGCAGGGGTGTCAGGTCACGGATCTCATCGCTGCGCCGTCGCGTGTTTGCCACAGTCAGCGACTGGAGAAACGCAGGTGCGTCCGGGCCGCACAGGAGACGCCACTGCTCCCGGCCGACCGCGCAGTCGACCAACTCAAGGCGACGCAGCTGGCGCAGGGCACCGCGGCGCAGCAATGGGTGAAGGCGTCCAGGCAGGCCCACGTCGCGCAGGGTCATACCGTCGACCAGAGCCCATCCCAATGGAGGTGAACCGTCCAGCGCGCGCGCAACCCAGTGTGGAGGGGCCGTGCGCTCGACGGGGTGAAGGTGCCCGCGCGCGTAGGTCTCGGCGACCTGGGCGAGTTCGGCCTCCTGGTGGGCGTCAAACCAGGCGACCACCAGGGCCCAGCGATCCGATGGTTCCGCCAGGTGCAGGGTCTCCCGCAGTTGTTCCAGTGGTTCGGTCACGCGCCGACACTAGCGAGTTCCTCCCGTTCTGTCAGGTTGATGGCCACAAGTCTGCACACTGAGAAAATGGTGACCTGGACGCTTCTGGCGAGGCCCATCGGACCTTTCTGGCTCGCCGCGTTACACGCCGCTTCCCCGCCGGAGTTGCATCCTGAGGCGCGCGCTGAATAATGCCCTCCGACCCGGGGTTCACCACGCGATGTTTGTGCGACCACATCCGACCTTTCTGCTGATCGCCGTCTGCGTGGCGGTGGCGGCCGGCGCCTGCTGCGCGGAGAAATCCGAGGTGGCTGCCCCGGCGGTGTCGCCCCCGGCCACAGCGCCCGAGCTCGCCCCGCCCGTCCGTCCAAACCCCGTCATTGCCGAGGTGGGTAACCAGCGCATCTACCAGGCGAGGCTGGAGGCGGAGTTCGGGCGTGCGTTGCGGGTACGCGAGCGTGCTGGCGTGCCGGCGAGCGAGCGTTGGCGGGAGCGCAAGCGACAACAGATACTCAACGATCTCATTGGCGATGCGCTGGTGCTCCAGGCCATGGAAGATGGCGGCGTCGTGGTCTCCGAGGCGGAGATTGACGCCCGGATTCGACACAAAGTGGAGACGACATTTCGCAGTAAGGATGCCCTGGATCAGCACCTGGCCAAACTGGGTCGCACGGCGGCCGACTACCGGACGGAGACCCGGGTGGCGCTGGGGGTCGAGCGGTTGGCGGACGACCCCAAGGCCTGCGAGCCGACCGAGGAGGAGCTCGTGGCGCTCTACGAGAAGCGCCGGGTCCGGTTCAAGGCGCGCAGCCGGGTGAAGCTCAGCGCCCTTTTTCTGCGCGTCCCGCGTGGAACCTCCCCCGAGCGCCGTCGAGAAGTCGCCGGCCGCGCGAAGACGTTGGCAGCGTCCGCGCGCAGCGGTCGCGAGAGCTTCGCCGATCTGGCGCGGCGGCATTCCGATGGACCCACGGCGGCGCAGGGCGGACAGCTTGGATGGGTCTTCGCCAACAACCTGGACCCGCGCGTGGCGGTGGAGGTGTTTCGGGTGCCCGTGGGTACCATCACGGCGCCCGTGGCGACGCGGCTCGGATTCCAGATCCTGCGCGTCGAAGACCGCCGTGAGGCCGGTGTGCGGGGTTTTGACGAGGTGAGGGACGCGTTGGCGGCTCAGGTCTCGGGCCGAAAGGCGCGCGACGTTCGCGCGAGCGTGGTTGCGCGGCTTCGCAAGAAGTACCCGGTCAGGGTGCGGGAGGAGCTTCTGGCGGAGGACCCAGTGGCACGAACTCCCCCCGGAAGCTCGCCGTGATGCGGTTGAACTCCGCGGCGTGGTCTGGGTAGAAGTCTTCCACGACGGACATCGTGGCGATGTACTTGGTCTTCCCGCCCTCCCCTATCAGCTGGTGCTGTACGACGCGCTTGCCGCCGCGGCTCGTGTAGCGACCGCGCAGCTCGTACACCGACAGCCCGTGCAGTTTGAGGCCCCGCTCCGTGTCGAAGGTCATGTCCGGGTGTGCCCGCAGCAAATCCTGTTTGATGGAGTCGGTGAGGAGGCCGACGGGCAGCGGAACCTCCTTGGTGGTCACCAGGAGGTTGGCCCGGTTGGGACCGATGTGCAGCCCACCCTCGCGCGACTCCCAATGCGCCGGTATCTCCGCCGACCACCCCGGCCCTGTGACGGTGCGCGTGCTCGGCGCCGCGGGCGGCGCAACGTCAGCTGGCGCGCGCCGCGAGGAGCAATCGTCGCAGCCAGCGACCGCGAGCAACAAGAAAAGAAGGCCGACGAGTCTCACGGGACGGAGACCGTCTCGATGTGCGCGAATGGGAGGTCGATGAGGACACCAAAGATCGTGCTGGCGAGGACCATGGCCACGGCGTACACGACAAAGAAGAGCGTGACCAGCTCGTGCCACTTCCGCCCCTTGGACACAACGGCGACCACGGAGAGCGCAAAGAAAAACGTGATCGACACCACCCAGAAGAAGATGTGGCGGTCCACCGTGAGGATGAACACCAAGGGCGAATCGTAGCCGGTCGACTCCATCAGTCCTGGGGTGTCGGAGGGGGTGTCGGCGCGCTTCTCGACAGCGCCGTCAGGCCAAAGTAATTGATGGTGAAGTGCGCCAATATTGGGGCCAATACGTCCCCTGTATATTCGAACAGCCCACCAAACGCAAAGCCCATGGCGACGGCGAGGATCGGCCATGGCCACAGGCGCTTGTCCGGCGCGATGTGCAAGACTCCAAACGCGATTGAGGCCGGGATGATTCCGATCCAGGCCTGCAGGAAGCCTCGGAAGAACAGCTCCTCGCCGACCGAGGAAAACAGCGCCAGCGCCAGCGCCTGGTTGGCGGAGATGTGCCCGAGGAGGTCGCGCATCGCGACGGACATCCGGCGCAGCAGCGGCACGAAGCGCTCCGACACCTGGTCCAACGCGAAAACGGCGACGCCGACCCCGGCCCCGAGCAGCGCCTTGAGCCACAGCGCGACGGGTTCGGCGTCCGGCAGTGCGAGGGGGGCACGGTCGAGGAACAGCCACGCGCCCAGAAACGCTGCGGCCGCGAGGAAACCATAGATCACCCCCGCGCTGACGACGCCAAGGCGGGCCGGTGGGGTGGACGGTGGGCTTTGGCGTGGGTCGTCGGTCATGGGCAGCTGCGCGGTGGGCAACGTACTGCCGCCGCTGCCGGGGATCAAAACCGTGGGCAGTGCCGCCTGGCGCCCCGGGTTGAGACGGTGTTTATGACAGGCGAGCGGTCAGCCGCTCGACGGCCTCGAGCCTCGCGCGGAGGTAGTCCGACTCCCTGTGGTCTCCCACGCAGACGAGGACGATGCGGCCGGGTACCAGGTAGAAGTCGTCGCACAGACGCAGGAGCGACACGAACTCGTCCGCGAGGACCGCGTCGATGTGGAGGTCGCCCGCCGCCGTGAACTTCTCGTCAAAGACGGAGTGGTGCACGATCCCGATTGGTGTGAGGTCGGTGGTCAACGCGGTGGCGTAGCGCACTTCGGCCGGCGGAATCGCAGGGGAGGACGCCTCAAAAAACGTGACGAATCTGGGCGGGCTTCCGGCGACGCGGCGCACCTCCCATCCCACGACCCACTCACAGCCATTGCGCGATCCGCCGACCCTGTCCTGGCCGCCCTGTGCCTGCAACCGCGACAGCCCGAGGTCCGCGCCAGTGGACTCGCGCTGCTTGGAACGCACCGCCTTGCGGCGGCGGTCGTAGGCGAAAGCGCCGACGCTGGCGATGATGCCAGCGAAGCTGACGAACAAACACAGGGCGATGGAGAGGAGGTCCCCTGCGAAGCTGCTGTCCATCAATGCCTCCCGAGCCGCTCGAGCAACAAGTCGTGGAACCCGCCGAAGTTGGACCCGGACAGCCCCACTACAACATCACCGGATTCCACGCGCGCGGCGAGGTGTTCGACGATGTCGGGCACGGCTGGGATCATCTCCGTCGGTGGACCGAGCGCGCGGATTTCCTCTGCGACTCGGCCCAGGTCAATGCGTTCTGAATCGTTCAAGTGGGCGTCTTTCTTCCACGGGGACGACAATATCACCTCGTCGGCGCTCGCAAACGCCGGTGGCCAGTCCTCCTGGAACACAGACATACGGCTCGTGTTGCTCTTGGCCTCAAACACTGCCCAGATCTTCTGGTCTGGGTGGCGCAGCCTCAGGGCGCCGAGCGTCTCGCGCACGGCCGTGGGGTGGTGCGCGAAATCGTCGTAGACGCGGACCCCTGCGGCCTCGCCCTTGATCTCCTGGCGCTTCTTCACGGACGCAAACGCAGGCAGCGCGGCGCGGATGGTCTCCAGGTCCACGCCGGCCTCGCGCGCGAGCGCGAGCGCCCCCATGAGATTGCGGGCGTTGTGCTCGCCGGGCATGGGAAGGCGGAAAGTGCCGAGCGGCGCGCCGTCCTCCACGAGGTCAACCTCGATCCCGTTGCTGTCGTGACGGATTGCGCTGGACCTCAAGTGGTTTCCAGCGCCGAGGCCGAATGTGCGAACCGGGCAGCTCGCCGCGGCCGCCGCACACATGGCGAGCGGGTCGTCTCCATTGACCCATAGCGCGCCGTCGTCGGGCAGCAAGGCGGAAAACTTCGTGAAGACGCTGAGGATCTCTTCCAGGTCTGGGTAGATGTCTCCGTGGTCGAATTCGATGTTGTTGATGGTGGCGCAGCGGGGCTCGTAGTGCCAAAACTTGGGCACCTTGTCGAACCAGGCGCTGTCGTATTCGTCCCCCTCTACAACGAAGTAGGGGCCGTCCCCGAGGCGGTAGTTGCTCCCGAAATTTCCCGTGATTCCGCCGATCATGAAGGCCGGGTCCAGATCCGCGGAGAAGAGCAGCCACGCCAGCAGGGAGGACGTCGTCGTCTTGCCGTGGGTGCCGGTGACGACCAGGGGGGCCTTCCCGCGCAGGTAGAGCAGCCGGATGGCCTCGGGGAAGCTGACGTGGGCCCGTCCCGAGGCGATGGCCGCCACGCTCTCCGGGTTGTCGCGCCGGCAGACGTTGCCGACGACGACGAGGTCCGGGTCCCAGTCGAGGTGCTCGGCGAGGTAGCCCTCCATGATCTGGATTCCGCGCGCCTCGAGCCAGGTCGACATGGGTGGGTAGGCGCCGCGGTCGGACCCGCGCACGGTGTAGCCCGATTCCGCCAACATGCCTGCGAGGCTTCCCATGCCGGTCCCGCAGATCCCGATGAGGTGGATTTTCTGGATGGAGTCCGGAAGCGAGGGGGTCTGGCGTCTGGCGTCAGCGGTCACGGTGCCTCCTGGCTAGGCGAGCTGGTCGTCCTCGCCGTCGATGATCAGCGCCTCGTCGAGGCTGTCGGGCAAATGCGCGGCGTCGACAAAGGACAGCAGGACGTCGATGCCATCGGGGCCGGGGTCGGTGAACTCGATTCGCACACCGGGCTCGGAGCCGCCCTCGGTGCGCAACACGGTGCCCTCGAGCGCGAGCTGGCTGCCGTCCATCGGATGGAGAAGCACAACGCGGACTCGCTCCCCGGGCGGCAGCGGCCGGTCGCACGGCGCAAAGAGACCGCCCACGGCAACGTCGCGCGTGACCGCTTCGATTGAGCCTTCTCTCGTTTCAATCCGCACGGTCAATGCCACGCGCACGCGAGGATGGTTGCGCCGGACCCTCCCGTCTTCACCGATCGAGGCGAGCACCGCGCCGCTGGTGGCGGCGACCCACTCGCGCCAGCGCGGAAGTGCGGGCGACCGGAGGCCGTAGAAGTTCAGCCCCATGCCGGGGTTGGTGTCGGGGCCCTGGTCGGGCCCGCGCCACCACGCAACACGCGCGAACAATTCAAACTCAGGTTGGTCTGGCACCGAGATTCGGGCGCGCACGAGCCGTCCCAGCGGCAGCGGCGTGTCGGTGGCCACAAAGACGCCCGCATCCGAGTAATCCTGAGCGAGGCAATTGATCTCGCGTCCTGCGACGACGAGGAGGACATCGAGCTGTCCCTCATACCGTGGATGTCGGCGCTGGTCCGTCATTGTGGGGGAGTGTACAACCCACTCCGCTCGTCGGCCACACTTTCGTCCGAATCACCTGGGCCCGCGGTGCCTGCACGCAGAAGCCGCATGGCAACCAACGCGCGGTGGAGTGTGCCGTCCAATGCTTTGAGCTCGGAGACCACTCCGGGGGTCCGCCATGTCAGCTTGCCATCCTGAAAGGTGGCGTCCCCCGCAAACTGCCAGAGGTCGACGAAGGCCGCGCGCACGTCGGGGGTCACGACCGCGGCCGCGAACTCGACGTCCGGAGATTGCATGGCGCCGACGGCGTCAAAGGACCTGTCCCCGGTAGGGCTGGTCGCGACGTGAGCCTCGGAGGCGCGGTGGATGCGCAGCTTTGGGTAGGGCCAGCCGTCGATGGCAACGCGGATCGTCGTGATCCGGGCGTTGTCGACCGACGAGGTTCCCTGTTCCACGCGTACGGAGAGTCCACCCTGCGTCCCGCTGCACTGACGCTCGACGATGCGGTCGTCGTGCACGACCACATGGGTGTAGGTCAGGCCGTAGTTCTTGGCGAGGAGGGCCCAGACCTCCTCAGCGCGGGCCTCGCGCGCGATCATTTGTTGGCGCAGATGGTGGATTGTGTACCCAGCCGCGGCGACCCCGGCGGCGGCGATCAGGGCGATGATCGTGACTGGGTCCACGCCGTCAGTACTGGGCAGCGTTGCCATCCAGGGCGGCCTGGCTCATGGCGCGCACGACCTGGGACTGTGCGTTGAGGGCGTTGACCAGCAGATCCCGGTCGCTGATGACGCCCACCTTCTCCCAGTAGGCGCCATGGTCGTCGACGGTGGCGCGCGCCGCGAAGCGGTCGAAGCGGAGGATCTCCTGACGAAGTGATGGCGTGAGTAGCCGCAGCACGCCGGCCTCGTCTTTGCCCTTGATGAGGAAGCGGTCGTCGAACGCCTTGTCGCCGGTCTGAATGTCCTGGAACCCGAGCACCTTCCCGATCCCGGACAGGGCGTGCTCGCGGTAGATTTTAAGGCCGAGGGTCAGCTGCGGATTCACAAACGTCTTCACCGCCGTGAGCGTGGTCTTGTTCTTCCCGCCGCCGCGCGTGAACACGTAGATCTGAACCTGAAAATCCTGGTACGGACCCGTGATGGTGCCCGCCTGCCACGAGCTCGGGCGGGAGTACTCCAGGCCCAGGTCCGCCGCGAGCTGCGCCCAAACCGCAGCGACTGTATTGGTGCGGTGGCGCTGCCAGAGGATGAGCAGGACGATCAGACCGATGAACCCGCCGAACACAGAAACCATGAAACAGAATGGAAAAACCGCATCGGCTTGCACGTATCTTCTCCTTGTCAGCCCTCGCCGAGGACGTAGGCCACTTCCTCAAAGGAGGTGACGCCCTGCGCCATCTTGCGAATCGCGCATTGGCGCAGGGTGCGCATCCCGTCGCTGACCGCGGCGGTCGATAGCTCTTCGGCGGTGGCACCGTCTTTGATGAGACGGCGCACGGACGACGTGATGGGCATCACCTCGAAGACCCCGGTCCGTCCGTACAGCCCTGTTCCTCGGCATCGCACGCAGCCGGCTCCGTATTGGACGGGCAGCCGCGGGCTCTGACCCGGCGGTACATCGATGTCGAGAACCGCGATCTGGTCCGCGGTCAGTACGGTCTCTTTGCGGCACTCGTCACAGATGGTGCGGACGAGACGCTGGGCCATGATGCCGACGAGCGTCGACGCGATCTTGAACGGCTCCACGCCCAGATCCACGAGCCGGGCGATGGTGCTCGGCGCGTCGTTGGTGTGCAGAGTCGAGAACACAAGGTGGCCCGTCAGCGCCGCTTGCGTCGCCATCTTTGCCGTCTCGGCGTCGCGAATCTCCCCCACCATGATGATGTCTGGGTCCTGACGCAGGACCGTGCGCAGCGCGCGGGCGAATGTCACGTCGATCCGCGGCTGCACGAGTACCTGGTTGAAGTCCTCTACGACCAGCTCGATCGGGTCCTCGATCGTCGTGATGTTGACTCGGGGCGACGCGCATTGATGCAGCGTGGCGTAGAGCGTCGTGGTCTTGCCGCTGCCTGTGGGTCCCGTGACCAGGATCAGGCCGTTTCGGCGCGTGATGAACTCGTCCCAGCGGGCCAGGTCATCCGGAAAGAAGCCCACGCTGCTGAGATCGGCCAGGTAGACCTGGGGATCGAAGATGCGGATGACGACCTTCTCGCCGAAGGCCACGGGGAGTGTGCTGACGCGCAGCTCGATCTCCTTGCCGCCCCGCTCGGTCTTGATCCGACCGTCCTGGGGACGCCGCTTCTCCGAGATGTCCATGCGCGCGAGCATCTTGATGCGGCTGGCCACCGCCAGGTTCACGGGTCGCGGCAGGGTGTAGATGTCGTGGAGGACGCCGTCGATCCGCATGCGGATGGTGCCCTGCTCGCGCTTGGGCTCGATGTGGATGTCGCTGGCGCGCTGGTCGAACGCGTAGTGGAAGATGTACTCCACCGCGTTGATGACGTGCTTGTCGTTGCCGTCGAGCTCGTCCACGTTCTGGAGCTTGACGAACTGCTCCAGGTTGCCGAAGTCGGTCCCGCGACTGAGCTCCTGGTCCGCCCCGCGCACCGCCCGCTTGAAACCGTAGGTTTCGGTGATGGACTTCAGGATGTCCGTCTTCGCAGAGACCACGATCTCAACGTCGTGCTGGGTCACGTCGCGCAGGACGTGTTGCAGTCCGAGGTCGTAGGGATTGTCCACGGCGACGACGAGTCGGACGCCGTGACGCTCGACAGGCAGGCAGACGTGCCTCTCTGAGAAGGGCCGGGTGATCGTCTCCGCGATCAGGTCAGCGTCGAGATCGAGCGGATCGATTTTCCGGTACGGGACCCCGGCGTGCGCCGCGATCAACTGCATGAGCCGATCTTCGTCGATCAGCGTCTTGTCGCGGGCGCTCTCCAGGGCCATACGCGCGACGATCTCGGCGGGGGACACGCTGTAACGCGCCTTGCGCGACTGGTTCCGGCTCTGCTCCTCCCGCTCGATCTGACCGCGCAGCAGGTGTTCCTTGGCCGCGGCGGCGCGGGCGGTGCGCGCCACAAGAAGGCCACCACTGACCAGAAGCTCCAGGAGAAACGGGACGTTGTAGTCTTCGAGCCGGATGCTCATGGCGCGTTGGGGCCAAAATAGGAGCAGGAGGACGTGCAGGTCTCGTGGACGGTGATGCGGTACAGGTCCGGCAGGGACGCGCGGATCCTGTCCCAGATCCACATGGCGAGCACCTCGCTGGTTGGGTTCTCGAGGCCTTCGATCTCATTGAGATAATAGTGGTCCAACACCTCGTGCAGCGGCTTCCACGCCGCGGCGATGTCGGAGTAATCCACCAGCCACCCCGAGGTCTCCCCAATGGGCCCCCGCAGGCACAGCTCTACGCGGTAGGAGTGGCCGTGCAGGCGTTGGCACTTGTGCCCTTCCGGCACGTTGGGCAACCTGTGAGCGGCTTCGAAACGGACGGCTTTGACCAGTTCTATATTCGGCATCCGTTTCAGTGTCGTGTATGGCCGCACGGGCGGTCAATACCTGTCTAGCGAGGATTGATGCACGGAATCGTCACCGCCGGTTCGCCGGCCACTGCCGCCGCAGGCGCGCGGATGCTCGAGCTCGGTGGGAACGCCATCGACGCGGTCACGGCCGCGGTGTTCGCGACCGGGGCCGGGGAGCCGACCCTCACAAGCCTGGCCGGCGGCGGCGTGCTGACGTTTCGGGAGGCAGCCTCCGGGGCGGTTACGGCGGTAGACTTCTTCTCCAATGTGCCAGGCCTCGGAATGACCGGCCCGGTGGAACGCGATTTCTTCGCCGTGGAGTTGGATTTTGGGCCCACCACCCAGACCTTTCACATTGGCAGGGCGTCCGCTGCGGTGCCCGGCACCCTGCCCGGCATCTGCGAGGTTCACGAGCGATGGGGGCGCCTGCCGCTGGCGGAGGTTGTCGGACCCGTGGCCGAGCAGCTGCGCGACGGCGTCGCCAGCACCGCGTTCTCCGGCGTGGCAGCGGGGCTGCTGGAGCCGATCCTTGCCATGTCACCCGTGGGACGCGAGCTGTTCTGGCGCGACGGCAGGCTGATCGGCCCCGGCGACGTCTTCGCCAATCCGTCGCTAGCCACCACGCTGGAACGGATGGCCGAGGTCGGCTGGCGCAACTACTACCAGGAG
>CALBXO010000302.1 GCA_937890335.1 uncultured Pseudomonadota bacterium
CGTCCACGGGCCGCACCCAGATCTCGGTGCAGGCTACCGCCTCCTGCACAAACGCATACCAATGGTACTCGCCCTGTTTGGAGACCAGCGCTTCACCAGGCCGTAGCCACCGGTACGTGGCCACCTCCCGCAGGTCGTAGGCGGCGGGCTCGCCCCCGTGGGGCCCCGACCACCCCGCCAGCACGGGGCCGCGCTCCACGCTGTTGACCAGGTACTCGGCGGGGTCGCCAATCTTGTGCCACCCAGCGCCGCTGGGGGACCCAACCTCTGCCTCGCGCTGGGGGACCCGGCCCTCCGTGCAGAGGTAGACATGTTTGAACGGAACCGCCGGCGGCTCGGCCACCCACGCCCACGAGCCGCCCACCGACTTCTCCTGGTGCGCACCGGGATACCGGCTGTGCACATGGGCGGAGGCGTGCGGCTGGTCGTTGTAGCCGGCGCCAAAGTCGTGCTCGAACGCGTCGCCACCCGCCAGCCTCGCAGGGTCCGGCAGGGAGCGCCCGTTGCCAAAGTCCTGGTCGGCGACCGACATCTCCGCCACCAGCTCGTCTACAGGCCGCGCCGGGTGGTCGAAGTGGGCGGGGAAGCTGTGCAACCAGCCATCCGGCACAACCCGCAACGACCGGATGTGCACGCCTCGCTCAACCGCCCAGCTCGCGTGGAAATCTCCGTCGTCGCCGCGCTGCGCCGGCACAGACACCTGACCGAGTCCGTCCAGGTCCAGGCGAACCTGCCCGCCGTCCCACGGCAGCGCGCGATCCAACTGCACGTCCAGCCACTGAGATCCATCGCCCAAAGTGCTCAGGGCCAGCACCACCGGCGGGCGCGGCTCCCGCCACCAGACAAAATCCGCTGCGGCGTTCGATTGGCCGTCGCCATACGGGTGAAAACCGCTGTCTTGGAGCTGCACGGGCACAGCCACCACGACATCTGCCACGTCCACGCCCCTCCAGGCCCGATTGAGTGCCCGCGACGCGCCGTTCGCAGCGACCGCCTCCGGACTCCACCGCGCGCGCTCCTCCCCGCCCCACAGCGGCGCCACCGGCGGCACGAAGCGCTCGCCCGCAGCGCCGCGGGCGAGCTCCGTCTCGGCAGCGTCGCCACCGGCGCACGCAGTCAACGCAACCAGACACCCAAACCCAATCACTCTCGCAATCATCATCCATCTCCAGCTTCCCGGCCGCGCCGGTTGTCTGGGCAGTGATCTAGTGCACGGCGATCTGTCTGTCGCACGACAGAAGGACAACAACTTGCTAGAATCGGACAAATGTCACCGCTTCTCGACATCGACGCAGCGCCGGCCAGCGCCTTTGGCCTCTCGGATGAACACGCGGCCGGGAGGACCACGGGAGTCCACAGTCACGGGAGGCACCAGCTGCTTTACTGTTCCCGCGGCGCCCTTCGACTGACGGTGGCCACAGCGCAGTACGTACTGCCGCCGGCACGGGCGGCCTGGTTGCCGGCCGGAACGCCGCACGATGTAAGCTCCACGCGCGGCGCGGCGTTGCGCACGGTGTACATGTCGCCCGAGTTCGCGGGGCCAACAGCTTGCGCCGTTTTTCCCCTGCCGGCACTCGGCCGCGCGTTGGTCCTGCGCGCGATGCAGTTTGACGCGCTGGCGTCCACGGACGCCTTTGGGAGGGCATTCTTCACTACCCTCGCAGGACTCGTGCACGAGTGGGCCGCTTCGCCGATGCCCATCCGGCTCCCCCGGCCGCAGTCACCTGAGCTCGCCGCGGCGATGGCGCTGGTACTGGCACGCATCGACGACCCGCCCGACCTTGCCGAGGCCGCTCGCGCCGCTGGCGTGCACCCTCGGACGCTGCGCCGCAGGTTCGCGGCGGAGACAGGCTCTACGTTCCGGGACTTTGTCCGTGACGCCCGGATCCTGACGGCCATGGATCTGCTCAGCGACCCGACTCTGTCCGTGACTGAAGTGGCTCTGTCGGTGGGATACGACACACCAAGCGCGTTCGCGCACGCTTTTCGGGAGGTCGCGGGGGTGGCTCCGCGGAAGTTCCGCGCGCGTTGACCGGACCGCCGTCTACTGCGGCAACGCGCCGTCTGTGAGGTCGATGGCGACGAGCGTCTCGACGGTGTTCACATCGGTGACGGTGATCCCGGCGGAGGACAGCGCCCACAGCTTGTCGCCGGCGGTCAGCGAACGGCGGATGGACGGGCGACCGCTGGTGCTCATGTCGGCGTGATCGACCCGACCTTGGAACCGGAAGCCGTCGTTGGTGGTCACCTTGTAGATGTTGAGCCCGTCCACAGCGCCGTTGCGGAACGGGATGGCCAGGCGGCGGTGAGACTCCATCCAATTGAACGCACGGTGGTCTCCCAACGCGTCGCTCGTGGCGCCATCTCCGCCCACGACCTCCTCCTCCACCGCGCTCGGCCGCGTCAGGTCTCGCACGTCGAACAAGCTCAGTTTGACCCCGTTGTCGCCGCGGCCACCGCGGCCCACGGCCAGGAGGTGCCCTCCCTCGATCGGGTGGAGGTAGGTGGAGTACCCCGGCACCATGAGCTCGCCGAGCAGCTCCGGGTTCTCCGGGTCGGACAGGTCGATCGTCCACAGCGGATCCGTCTCGCGGAAGGTCACAAGATAGCCCACGTCTCCCTGGAAGCGAGCAGCGTAGAGGTCCTCGCCCACCCCGATGTCCGTGAGGCGACCGACCTCCTTGAGGAAGCTGGCCTGCTCGCCGCCGGCGGTGAACAGCTCCTTGTCTTTGCTGCGCTGGTCGAGGACGTAGACGTGGCTGGCGGCGTCAGAGGCGCCCTTGGTGCCCGTCATGGTGGCAACCCGCAGGTAGCCCTCATGCTCGCTGAGGGAGAACTGGTTCAGGATCCAACCTTTGACACGGCCGCTGGCGCGGTAGCGCGCCTCGCCCTTGTTGAGCGCAAATCGATGCAGCCAGGTCACCTGCGCAGGGCCAGACTCGCTCGTCTCCCCTTGGAAGGACTCGCCCACCGTCTCCTCGGCGGGAAGCGCCACCACCAGGCTCTTCGTGGAAGCGTAGAGCTGCGCGCCGTCGCCGAAGATCGTCGTGGTCTCCACTTTGTCGGCGCTGCCGCCGGACAGGGACAGGCCGTACACCGTCACGGCGTCGTCGCCCTTGGCTGCCCCGCTGAGGTAGGCGTCGCTGCAGGAGCATCGCTCCACCTTGTTCTGGGTCTTGTCGTAGAAGGACGGCATCCAGGTGTCGATCCCGGCGCTCTCGACCGCCCGCTTGCGCGTGGCCAGCCAGTGCTCATCCCCTGAGGGCTCGGCCGCCTCCTGCGGTCCACCCAGCAGAGCCTTGGTCACGAGGTAGATGTCGTCGCCGACGCGGCGAGTCCCGAGGACCTCACCCTCAAACAGGAGCTCGCGGACGACCGTGGGAGCGGTGCGGTCACTGATGTCGAACAATGTGGCCAGGACGACGGGCAGGTCTGCATCCCGCTCGGGAGCCGCGGCAAAGTGCTCTTTGACCGCCGCGCGGCTGCTGTGGGCCATGACGAGCGCGCGCGCGCCGTCCACATGCATCTCGTAGGCGCCCGGCAGGGGCGTGGAGGACAGGACGCCGGACTCGTCGGCGATGACGAGGTTACCGCCGTGCAGCGCGTAGACGGCGCCGCCGTCGTACTTGAAGAAGTCGGCCTCGTCGACGCCGCGCTCCTGGTTGTTGGTCGGGGACGTGTCGCCCGGCTCGCTTGCGGTGAAGCCGGGGCGGGAGACGGTGCCGCCGGTGATGGCGAGATACGAGACGGCCTCCGCCTCGCTCAGTGCGCGCGCCTGGAGACTGGAGCGCAGCTCGTCGCAGTTCTTGTGCTGCGCCAGTTCGCCCTGGTCAAAGTCCAGCCCGAGATCCGCCCCGGGGAAACACGCCGCAGCGGTGACCATTCCTGCCGCCGCCACCAATCGCCAACCTGTCCATACCGTCTTCATATGCCCCTCTCGTCGTCGTCCGGGGGGTAGACGGGGCGGCGCCGGTTCTATTCACTTGCGGCGGAACGTTCTGCGATCCCGTCCACAACTGCCCGAACGACCGCGTCGAGCGCCTGGGTTTGCTCGGCGTCCTTGAGCTGACCGGCGTCATCGAACGCGCCAGAGGCACGCCCGACCCCGAGCTCAGGCTCGACGACGTCCATCCGCAGATTGCCCAACAACTTGCGGACGAGCGGACGGACCCGGCCCCCGGCGCCGGGCCCAGCGGACGCGGACACGAGACCTGCCACAGTGCCCGCGAACGTGGAGCCTCCGGACGCGCCCCCGCTCGAGCGGGAAGCCCAATCCAGAGTGTTCTTGAGCAGCGGGGTCGGGAAGCCGTTGTATTCTGGCGCCGCCAGCAGGAGGCCGTGATGTAGGAAAAAGACCCGCTGCACCGCGTGCACGGCGTCTGGCAACGCCCCCCCGACCTCGAGGTCCCCGTTGTAGAGGGGTAGGACGTGGGCAGCGTGATCAAAGACTGTCACCGCGACCCCCGCGGCCTTGAGCCGCTCCACCGCCAAGCTGAGGAGCCGGGCGTTGAACGAGTCCTTTCTGGCGCTGCCGGAGAACGCCAACACGCGGGGCGCGGTCCCCCGCAACCAGTACTTCCGGAAGTCCGTGAGCGGATGTTTCTCGGGCGCCTGGAACACGCCCCTCGGGCAGCCGGCGCGACGGAGCGCCTCCACGTCTGCGGCGGGCACGTCGTGCCCGGTGACCACTCCGTCGGCCCCCTGCGCGGCGACGAGTGCCACGGCCAGGGTGGCCGCGGGGACCACGTCAAAACCAAGGGTGGAGAGGCTGGCGGCCAAGCCGACTGACCCCGCCTCGAGAATCACAATCCGGTCTGACATCGATCTCCTTTCGCCGCTGCTGGCCGTCGTCGGCCGAGGGCTGCCCTCGCCGCGCGCACTACGTTCAGCGGGCAAACTTGAGCGCGAGCCCGTTCAAGTCAATCGCGCGAGGAGCGCCGCGACCTCATCTCCGAACATCCCCGTCTGTTCGTCCTGCGCGGCCACGCGCCGTCGATCGCGCTCCGAGGGCTGCCCCAGTTCTTGCGCGCAGACCGCCAACCCCGCCTGAAGCCAGCCGCGGTATTGGTGTGCCCCGACCCCCTCCAGCGTCTCGAGCGCCTGCTCCAGAAGGTGCCGCGCCTCTTGCGGTCTGCCGCGGTCGAGCTGCACGAGGCCCAGGTTGGCGGAGAGCACCGCGGCGTCCGCGGACCCAGCAGCCTCCAGGATGGACCTCGCGCGGCGGTACGCACGCTCCGCGCCGTCCAGATCGCCGTTGTCGCGGCACGCGTCGCCATGCAAATTGAAACACACGGCCCGGCTGCGCAGACTCCCTCGGCTGGCGAACCAGTCCAGACACCTGGCCATCGTCGCATCGTACGACGCGCGATCCCCGGTCCGACGATATACGTCGGCGAGCCCGAGTAGCACGGTGTGCCGGGCGGACTCGTCCGCTTCGCCGGAGAGTTGATGGAGCGCCTCTTCGAAGTTTGTGCGCGCAGCCTCCAGGTCACCGCGTTGCTTGCGCTGTTCCCCCAGACTATGGAGGCAGCGGGCGACGCCGGCACGGTCCGACAGGGCCTCAAATCCGGCCTTCGCCTCCTCCAGAAGCGCAATCCCCTCCACAGGGTCTGCCCCCCTGACCTGGTGAACGATCGCGGCGACGCACAGCGCCTCGGCGCGGTTCCACGCGGAGGTCCCCTCTGCGCCCTCGGCGCGCACCAACAGTGACTCTGCGTCGTCCAGCCGCGACTGGAGTGCCGCGATTCGCGCCTGCCGAACCAGGCTCCAACCGAAAGCCTCGTCGGCGTCGCGGCCCTCGCCGGCCAGCACACTCTCAAGTTCTTCCAGGTGCGACCGGGCCATCCCGAAGTCGCCGCGTTCGCGGCGACTCTCCGCCGCGATCTGAAGCGCCGCCACCGCAGCGCTCGCCTGCCCCGCAGCCACATAATGAGCTGCCACCCGCTCGGCGGCCGCCGCGGGGTGATGTGCGTACCGGGCCTCAAGGACCTCGGCGCAGACCAGATGGTGCGCGGCCAGTCGGCCGAACCTGTCGGCCCCATCCAGGACCGCCGCGCGGACAACGGCGTGTGTAAAGGCCCACCCGGTGTCGGTGTGGATCAACATGCCGGCCATGGTGCCGGCGCGACCCACGTCGGCGGCCAGGGAGGCAACCAACCCCGCCCCGTCCAATACGGCCTCCCAGTCGCGGACGTGCACGTCGAGCCCGAGGGTCGCCGCGAGCTCCAACGCGGTTCGCGACCCCGCCACATCGTCCGACGCCGAGACCAGCCGATCCACCCGCTCGGACCAGAGCCCCTGTGCGTCCTGAGGCAGGCTAGCTCCCCCGCCTGCGTCCAGGGCGAACCCCTGCGCGGTGTCCTGCAACGCTTCTCGCTCGACGAGTTCCCCCACGAGTTGCACCGCGAACATCGGGTTGCCGTACGTCCGACGGGCGATCGTGTAGACGAGGTCCGGCTGCAGCGGGAGGAGACGCTCCACCAACGCGGCGTGATCGCTGGGCTGGAGCGGCCCGACATGCATCAGGGTGGCCGCGGGCTCGGCCAGCAACATCTCGAGCTGCTGCCGTGACTCCGGGTTCGTCCGCAGCACCTCGTCCTTCACGGTCGCCACGCACAACGCTGCGACGCGGCCTCGCGCCAGCACCGCAGTCAGGTAGCGCAACAGCGCTGGATCCCATTGCGCATCGTCTACCACGACAACCGCCGGCGAGTGGTGGGAGCAAGCGGACAGGAACGCCTCAAACGCGAGGGCTCGGTCCATCGGGCTGGTGCGCTGCACGTCGGCCCGGGGATACAGCACGTCCAGCAGCGCCGGCACCACATGATGGACGCAGCTCCAGCGCTCCATCAGCCGGCGTTGGGCGCGCCGTGGCGTCAACCCAACCGTGCCCAGGGTCCGAGCGAGCGCGTTGGCGACGGCGAGCGCGGCACCGGACGGGGTGCACTTGATGCGGATCGCGTGCCCACCACCCGCCGCGCCGGCGGCGTGGGCGATCCACTCTGCCAGGCGCGACGTGCCCACGCCCGACGCCCCCTCGATCACGACGGCGCCTGGATCCAGGCCCAGGTACACTTCCCGCAGCGCAGCCCAGAGTCGCGACTGTTCCTCCGCGCGGCCCACCAGGGGGACGTGGCGGATGCCGAACAGCCCGAGCCCAGTACCCCGAAGTCGCTCCACTGCGACCTCGACTCCCGCGGGCGCGGTGGCCGCCAATCCAATCCATCTGCGCGCGCGCAAGGAGCGCTCGCTGCGCGCGGAGCCGGTGCGAGCAAGTGGCGCATTGTGGCCGGCGTCCGACGACCCGGGATCGAGCAGAATCTCCGGGCGGGTCGTGGCCGAGTCGCGCCCCAGGGCCCGCGCCGCCTGGGCGGCCGGTCCAAGTACGGCGGTCGGAGACTCCGTGGCGACCCGGCGCTTCTTGGGCTCGCCCTCAACGGGAACCACAGGCTGACTCTTCAGCGGGCGCAGCGCCACGAGCGCGTGGGCGGCCGACGGGAAGCGGTCGCGGATGTCCTTGGCCAGGAGTATGTCGAGCCAATTCTGCGCTGCCCGTGGGATCGCGATGGTCGGCTCGACGGGCGCGAGGTCCGCGTGGACATGCGCGCGCAGGAGTGACTCGTCCGTGGTCTCGGCATCGCGAAACGGAGGCGCACCCGACAGCAGGAAATACGCCAGACAGCCCACGGCATAGAGGTCGGTGCCAGGTCCTTCATCGCGCCAGCGATTCTCAATCTGCTCAGGCGCCATGAATCCAGGAGTGCCGCAGGTCCACATCGGCTGCGCCCCCTCCTCCTCGAGGCGCGCGACCCCAAAGTCAGAGAGCAGGAGTTCTCCGTCGGCACCGCGGAGGATGTTGGTGGGCTTGATGTCCCGGTGCAGAACTCCGTGCGCGTGCGCGTGCGCGAGGCCCCCAAGCACGCACTCAAGGATCCACGCCGCGGTTGCCCAATCGGCGGGCTCGGTGTCGTTGAGGGTCCCCTCGGCCCGAGGCATCACGAGGTACGGCGCCCCGGCGGGCAGGCCGGGGACGCCATCCGGTACCAGTCCCGTCTCGTGGATGTGGACGATCCCCGGGTGGTGCAGCCGCACGATGGCCTGGATCTCCCGGTCAAACGCCACCCTGTACCGGTTGTCGCTCAGGCGCTCGTCGGTGACGACCTTGACGGCCACTGGGCATCCGTCTGTATGACGCGCAGCCCACACCTGACCCATGCCCCCCTGCCCAAGCAACTCCTCCAGGGCAAAGGGACCCAGTTTCGCGACGACATCTCCCATGGACTGCATTGTGCGGCAGAAGCCGGAATTGACCAATCAATGCAGCCGCACGGCGTGGTGACCGGTCGCGCGGGCCTACTCGGAGAACTCGACAATCCCGGCTTGTGCCCCGCTGATGAGGACGACACCGGTATCCAGATTGTAAGCGACGGCGCCACCAGCTACGTGCATCTCGCCGGGGTACTCCACGGGCAGATCGCCGTCCTGCTCGACAAATGGCGGGCTGTACTGGCCGCCGCACGCGGGGTAGACGAGCCATCGACCCGAAAGGTACGGATCCTGCGCGGCGACGAGGTAGTAGCCGCTGTGAAACCAGGACGCATGCAGCACGTCCAGCACCTCGTCAGCGCCCAGTCCCGGTGGCAACTGGCCCCGGACGTCCCAGCCGGTCTCCGCAAAGTCCGTTGGGAAAATCGAAATCGGCCGCAAGCCGTAGCCGCGGGCGCAGTTGAGGACCACCACGTCCTCGTCCAGTCCAGGCACGGTAAACACGAAGACACCATCCTCATCGCGGACAAGGGTCGCGCCCGCTGGGTCGTACAAGGCTGGGAGGTACTCCTCCAGGAGCACGGCGGCCTCCTCGGGGCTGGAGGCACACACCTGGGGGTAGAAGTGGCGCCCGTTGGTCGTCTCCGGATCAACCTGGCAGCTCAGCACGCGACCCGAGCCCGGCGCATCGTAGATCTCAGCCGGGGTGAACTGCCGCTCGGCGACCCTGACAGGAAGGTCCGTGGGCACCTGGGCCCGGCACCAGTCAACGGTCTCCGAGACAATGTCGGGTGGCAGATCTCCCGGCTCCACCCACGGCGCCAGGTCCCGGCAGGTGAACTCACTGGCCTCGGCGGACCCGTCCGCGTCCGTCCCTCGGGTCATTGCGTCATCACACGCGACCCAGCCGCCTGCCACCGCACACATCAGCACAATTGCCGCACACCGTTGAATCTGTCTCATGTCCATCCGTTCCTGGCCGTCGAGCCTCCACCCGAGGAGCCCCACCCGCAAGCTTCATGCCGGGCGTTGGGCCAACTGGGCGACGACGGCGACGAGATAAAGACGGGTGGCCGCGTCAAAATTCCGCGGCGCGGTTCAGAGTTCTGACGGACGGGTTGGCACCAGACCGCGTTCGAGCAGGAGTCGATGCCACCTGGGGGAGCAGACCGCGTCCACAGCACGGATCGGCACACCCTGCAGCGTGGGCGGGACCAGGGTGCAGCCCGTCCCTGGGGGCATCATTCCGGGCGGAGCCACCCCAACGCGGCCCTCGTCAATCCGGGAGTCGGCGTTTCACGAAATCAGGCCGTTTCGTCTTGGCTGGCGCAGCCACCGCCGCCCTGCTCGCGCGCGCAGGCTTGGCGCTTCGTTTGGCCCGCGACCGCCGAGGCTTGGGGTCCACGCGGGGGCCTGCGGGTGGCGCCGCCTCGGGCGTCGGGGCCACCACAATGGTGTCCGAGGACACCGCAGCCGTGTCCCCCGGCGGCACGGCATCCGGGGTCGCACCGTCCTGACCCGCAGGCACGGTGGGCAGGGATGCTGTGTCTGCCTCCGGGTTCCCGGCCGGCGTCGCGACCTCCGCCGCCCCGGACGATCCCGCGAGCGCGGCTGTCTCCGAGGTCGCGTTGTCAGGCGCGTCGGTGGAAGCGCCCAGCCCCCCGAGCCCGATGGCCGCGCCCAGAGATGCGACGGTGAGCACACCCACCACACCCACAGCGCCAGCCGCGAGCAGCACGCGCGAGACAGGTCGGGTGGACCGCATCTGGACTGTTGGGACCGGCGGATCGACGCGCATCTCCGCAGTCTGCGGCGCTTTGGCCGCTCGCGTCACCAGTGTCGGCCGCCCTTCTGGCTGTGCCGCGGGAAGGTCTGCCGCTTCTGGCGCGGGAGCGGACTCCGATTCCATCTCCACCGGGTAGGAGGGTCGTACGGAGCCAGGGAACCGGGGCGGGGCCTCGGCCCGCGCGCGAGCGTCGTCGTGCGCCGCGACGGCGGCAGGTTCGCGCGGCGTCGCACTCGGGTCCCCCGGCGCCGCGGTAGCCACAGCCTCGCCAGACACTGGCCTGGCCTTGGCTTGTGCGGACGGCTGCGATGACACGGGCGCCGAGAACGCCTTCCACATCGGTGTTACGGGGTCGTCGGCCCCGCTCAGCTCCGGGACGCCGGCCGCAGAAGCGACGGGTGCCCGCGTTGTAGCCGCGGCGGGCGGACTGGGATCCGGCGCCGCGGGCGTGGCGACGGGAAGCGCAAACTCCAGGCTGTCCAGCGGGCGGTGCTCCGCAGGGCTCGCCGCGGTTGGGTCGAGCCCGCCGCCCGGGTTCTGCGTCACGATGACCATCGCCCCGCTGTCTTTGGCGTCGTACGGCGCGAGCTCCTCGCCGATCCACGTCCTGGGCTGGGAATCGAGCTCCGGCGGAGCGTCCATACAGGTCACCGGGCGCCGAGACACCGACGGCGCATCACTGGCAAGATCCTGAAGCGAATGTGGGTCGATGCGGTCCAACATGGACAGGAAATGACCGGCGCTGCGGAACCGGTTCTGCGGGTCGACTGCCACGGCGCGCCGAAGGACCGGACCGATCGCGCTGTCCATCAGGTTGTCCGGCAGGTCGAGTCGGCCTGCGCTGGCGCGCGCCACCGCCAACGCGAACTGCTCGGCGTCGATGACGCGGCGGCCCGTGAGCAGCTCCGCGAGGATCAGGCCCATCTGGTACACGTCCGACTGCGGCGTGACGACACCATCGTTGATGTACTCCGGCGCCATGAACCGGGCAGTGCCCATCATCTGACCGGTCTTCGTCAGGTTGGCAGAGGCGTCCAGAAACCGCGCGATGCCAAAGTCGAGCACGCGCAGCGATTCGGTGGGCCGCCGTGGGTTCACAAGGAAGAGGTTGGACGGCTTGAGGTCGCGGTGCACGATTCCCATGCCATGGGCGGCCACCAGGGCTTGCAAACCCTGGCGTATGCAACGAATCGCGCGATCCGGCGCCAGCGCGCCAAACTGGTCGAGCTCCTGTTCCAGGTCATGGCCGCGCAGCAGCTCCATGACGATGTACGGCACCCCCTCCGGCTCCAACACGCCCATGTCGTAGATCGTGACAACGGCAGGATGCTCGATGCGTGCGGCGGCCCGCGCCTCGGAGCTGAACCGGGCGAGGCACTCGTCGACCTGGTCCTCCCGCGCCCACTCGAGCACGTCGAGCACTTTCACCGCGACTTGTCTGTGCAGTCGCTCGTCGTCGGCGCGGAACACCGCCGCAAACCCACCAGTACCCACACATTCACCGAGGCGATACCGTCCGGCGAGGAGCGCACCGGGTCGGAGATCGGGTGTCCCAATCCGCGTTCTGGGTCTTGTGCTGGAGCTGTCGCCTGCGTGCATGAAACCTCAAGGCTGCAATCGGATCTGGCGGCGAGGGACTTGAATTCAAGTTTCGTAACGAAACGCCGATCTTGGACCTGGACCCAGCCCACACGGGGAACGAAGTGGAAACAGCCCGGCTCGCCGCCCTCCTGACAACGATGGGTGTCTTCGTGATGGCGACCAGCGCCAGCGCGCAGGGCGCCCTTGTTGTCGTCCCGGCGGCGCAGGACGCGCTGCTGCTGGAGGCGGCGGACGCCGCGAGAGCCGGCAACCTCAACCTTGCAGAGGACAAGTACCGAGCGGCGCTCCAGATCGGTGAACTCAACATCGCCTACCTGGGCCTGGCCCGCGTCGTCCAGCGACAGGGCGAATGTCGCACCGCCGCCCAGCTCTGGGATCAGGTGGCGACCGCCCCCGCTGCCCAACCCCCCTACCCTGGCCCCGACGACCTCTGGAGTGTCATCGAGAGATATCGGAAGGACGACGCCAGCCTGTGCCACGGCACGCTTGTGGTTCGGTGTCCCCACGGCAAACCCGCGGTCCGGGTCGCCGGCAAAGTCGCAGCCTGCGGCGACCGCCTGGATCTGCCCGCGGGCAGCTACACGGTCACGGCCGCCGGGGGTGCAGAAGGCTCGAGCGTCACGGTGCAGGTCATCGGCTTGCGAGACACGGTCGCCACCCTGGACCTTCCCAGCCCAATTGCGCCAACCCTCCGACCCACGGGGAAGTCCAAACCCGCGGACCCCAAACCGACGGCAACACCCGCCGCGAGCTCGAACGCGGCCTGGTGGCTCATCGGCACCGGTGCCGTATTGACCGTCGGGACCGGCGGGTTGGCGTGGGCACAAAGCAGCAACGACGCCGCAATCTCCCGCCGAGCCAAAGCCGGAATCCCAGACCCTGCCGCAGCCCGGCAGGCACGCGATCTGGAGGACAAGGGACAGCGACTGCGTTGGGCGCAATGGGGGACCGGCTCACTCGCCGTCGTCAGCCTGGTCGCCGGCCTCACCCTCCTGACATTTGACGGTGAGGAGAACCCGTCCGTCGCGGTCAGCCCTTGGCCCGACGGCGGCGGCGTCGTCCTGTCTGGAGCGTTCCCATGATGTTCCGCAACTCCGGCGTCCTGATCTTCTGCGTCGCCACCGCGTGCGCACCGGCGGAGGACCTGGATCAATACCGATGCAGCGCCGATCCGGACTGCACCGCGGGCCAGTGCGTCGCCGGTTTCTGCACCCAGGAGCAAGACGCGGACGCGAACACCTCTGGCGACGACGCGGGCTCCCGCGGCGACGTAGGGCCAACACCGGACACAGGCGCCGACACATCCGACGACGGTCAGACGACCGACGCGAACGCTGACGTCCCGCAAGACGCGGCCAGGGATTCGGACGCCGCCGCAGACGCAGACGGCGGTGGCACCGACGCTCCCTCCGACACCGAACCCGACGCGCCGCTGTGCGCGCAGGACTACGACCGCTGCCCCGCCGGGATCTGCCTGGACGGCGAGTGCCTGCAGGGGCCGGCGGGCTTCGTGGCCGTAGGACCTTCGACCTTCATGATGGGCTCGCCCCGGGAGCAGGCTGGCCGTGAAGAGGGCGTCGAGGACCTCGTCACTGTCACGCTCACCCGCGGTTTCTGGATCCAAGCGACGGAGGTGACGCAGGAGCAGTGGGGTCAAGTGATCGATAGCGACGAGTTCGAACACGACCTCTGCCCCCGCTGCCCGGCAGAGAACATGACGTGGACTGCCGCCCTGCACTACGCCAACCAGCTCTCCGCAAATGAGGAGCTTCAGCAATGCTACGTCCTCGTGCGCTGCACAGGTGAAGACGCCGCAATGAGCTGTGCCGACGTCAGCGCTGCCTCGGAGGAGTACGCCGACTGCCTC
>CALBXO010000303.1 GCA_937890335.1 uncultured Pseudomonadota bacterium
GAGATCGCGCCGACCTTGGACTGGATGAAGGGGCCGACCTCGGGAGCAGCCTTGCCGCTCATGTCGTTGAGGGCAGCCATGGACTCGCCCTCGCACTTGGTGGCGACGGCAGCGCCGGTGTCCTCGGCCATGTTGGCCGCATCCTCACCGGTGGCGACATCGCCAGACTTGGCGCTCTCCTCGGCGGTGGCCAGGGGAGCCTCGAAGCACTCGGTGAGGGCCTTCTTGAGAAGGTCGACGTCCACCTGGCTCGGGTCGATACCGAGCTTGGGGAACTCCTCCACTGCAGCCAGGGTGCCGTTGAGCATCTCCTGGGTGGCCGTCCACTCGCCGCGAAGCTCCGTGTTCAGCGCGCGGGCCTCCTCGAGCTGAGGGGCGACCGACTGCTTGACCGAAAGTGAACCGCACGCGGCGGCGAGGGTGGTCAATGCGATGATTGCCACGAGAGTAAAACTGTTACGGTTGGTCATACTACCTACCTTCTGGTTGCAAGTTCGGGCGTAGCCCGCCGTCTTTGGTATAGAGCCTGTGGATCCCGCGCCGGTCGGGGCAGCTAGGTACTTAGCTTCGATCGCCGTGGTTTTGGGTACAGCCCTATATGCAAAGGTGGAACGCCTGTCAAGGCTGTTGGGCGGGCTCGTTCCGGTTCGTTGGACTGCTTGGCTTGGCCGGTGCTAGTACAACTGACCCCCACCGGATTATTTCGACGTGGGGTCACGCGGCGAAGGTCGGCATGCAGATTTTCAGGGAGATTCCGCCACTGAGGGCGTTCGTGAGGAGTCGGCGCCAAGCCGGTGACGCGGTCGGGTTCGTGCCCACGATGGGATTTCTTCATGACGGTCACCTGTCCCTCGTGCGCGAGGCAGGAAAACGCGCGGGTTGCGTGGTCGTGAGTATCTTTGTGAACCCGACGCAGTTTGGACCCAACGAAGACCTGGACACGTACCCGCGCGATGAGGCGGGTGATCTGGCCAAATGCGAGGCCGCCGGCGCCGCCGCAGTATTTCTGCCCCGGGTGTGGGAGATGTATCCCTCGGAGCCGCTGACAACGGTGCGGGTCGCGGGGATGACGGACCGGCTCTGCGGCGCCTCCCGACCGACGCATTTTGATGGGGTCACGACGATCGTCACGAAGCTGTTCCAGGTGGTGCAGCCGGATGTGGCTGTTTTTGGACAGAAGGACTTCCAGCAATTGGCGGTGATCAGGCGCATGGTTCGGGAGCTCCACATGCCCATCGACATTGTGGGGATGCCGACCGCTCGTGAGGCCGACGGGCTTGCTTTGAGCAGCCGCAACGCCTATCTGAGCCCGGCCCAGCGCGCGGATGCGCCCCGGCTCCAGCAGGCCTTGCAGGCCGCAAGGGCCGAGGTCGCCGCGGGTGTTCTGGACGCGGAAATCTTGATCGAACGCGCGCGGGAGAAGATCCAGGGCTCGCCGCACGCTCGGATCGACTATATTGAGGTCGTGCACCCCGCGACCTTGGATCCCGTGGGGGTGATCGGGCCGGACGGCGCAGTCATGGCCCTGGCCGTCTTCATGGGGGAGACTCGCCTGATCGACAACCTGCGCCTCGACGACCGGAACGCCGCATGAAACGAATTGCGCTCGCATTGATCGCTGCCACTGCCTTTGCCGCCTGCGGGGAAGCCGGGGAGGAGGAGGGCGACCTCACCACCTGCACGGAGCTGCTGCCTGTGCGCTCGGAGGGGAATGTCGGGGATCTGCTCGGCACGTTCCGCCGCTCGCGCGTGGACCAGAACCTGAACCACGAGCAGCCCGTCGGTGAGCTGACCAGCCGCCGCATCACGCTGCTGCTCGGGGAGCTGGAATTCACCCCCGCCGGTGGTCAGCCGGAGATGCGCCCACGGATCCTCACGATTCAGACCAACGTGGAAGGCAGCAACCTGAAGCTTCAGGAAGCGATCTCGGATCGGAACCGGCTCTTCGGGCCGGACTTCGACGTCATCGACAAGCCGGAGGACCAGTTCTGCGACCCGAGCGAGGGCGAGCTGTGTGTACGGTTCGGGCTCGACAACACGGAGAACAACGAGCTCATCTCGGACACGGTCATCCACACGGGGCAGTCGGGCACTGTGAAGGTGGAGACGTTCACGGCCGGGCGAATCCACATGACGTTCGACGTGGAGTTTGGGCCCAACATCAAGAACGAATTCGACGAGTCCAGCGGTCACCTCGAGGGGTGCTTTGACGTGCGCCTGGGCGCTGAGCGGGGCGGTGAGACGCCGCTCGAGGTACCCTGCGGCGACGACGATCCTCGCGATCTGTGCAACCAGGCCTCTGAGTGAAAGGTCTCTTTGAGCGGCGCTTCGTCATTCAGACGGGCAAGGGTGGCGTGGGCAAGACCACGGTGTCCGCGGCCATCGCTCTGGCGGCGTCGCGGCGCGGCAAGCGCGTGCTCTTGATGGAGATCGGCGCCAAGGAGCGCGGCAGCCGCCTGTTTGGGTCCAAGCCGCTGAGCTTCGAGCCCATCGAAGTGGAAGACAATCTCTTTGCCATCCACGTGAGCCCGGACCAGGCGCTCGAGGAGTACGCGGTCCTGAAGCTGCGGCTCAAGACTCTGTACCGCGCAGTCTTCGAGAACCGGTTTGTGCGCAGCTTCCTGCGGGTCATCCCGGGTCTCAATGAGCTGACTCTGTTGGGAAAGGCCTGGTACGAGGTCACGCTCAAAGACAGCAGCACCGGGCGCTACCGCTGGGACATGGTGGTCGTGGACGCGCCCGCCACGGGGCATGGCATCTTCTTCCTCAAGATCCCAGACGTGATCACCAGTGCGCTGTCCGGTGGCCCGATGGTCGACGAGGCGCGGCAGATCGCGAACCTGCTCGGGGACGAGAAGACGACGATGCTCAACCTGGTCACGCTGGTCGAGGAGATGCCCGTCAACGAGACCATCGAGCTCAAGGCGCAGCTGGATGCGGAGTTGAACGTGCCGCTGGGCTATGTGGTGGCCAACTCGGTCTACCCACCGTCCTTTGACGCCGAGGAGGCTGCACGCGTGCGCGAGGCGCGTGCGAGCCACCCTCACGACGGGAGTGTCGGTGACAGGCTGCTCGAGGCTGGCGTGTTTCGCGTGGAGCGGGTCGAGCTGCAGACCGGCTACCTCGAGCGCATTGATCGCGAGGTGGACCTGCCGCAGATCCGGGTGCCCTATTATTTCACCGAGCGCTTCGACTTTCAGACGATCTCCAAGATCGCAGACGACATCGACCGGCAGGTGGACGGCGGAGGGCAGACCCCGTGACCTGGACGATCGGCGCACCGCTCACCGACGGCGGCAAGCTCGACGACATCGTCATGAGCCGGCGAATCGTGGTGTGCGTGGGGTCCGGCGGCGTCGGCAAGACGACGACCTCGGCGGTCCTGGCCCTCCACGCTGCGATGCGCGGCCGGAAGGTGCTGGTCCTGACCATTGATCCCGCTCGCCGGCTGGCAAACAGCCTGGGCGTGGCGGAGCTCGACAATGAGGAGCGGCAGATCCCCATCGAACAGTTCGACGCGGTGGGCCTTGAGCCCAAGGGGGAGCTGTGGGCGATGATGCTCGACATGAAGCGGTCGTTCGACCGCCTCGTGGACCGCTACTCGCCGGATGCTGAGACGCGTCAGAAGATCTACGACAACCGCTTCTACCAATACTTCTCGACGAGCCTGGCGGGCACGCAGGAGTACTCGGCGATGGAGCGTCTGCACGAGCTGTACGAGGAGGGCGACTACGACCTCATCGTCCTTGATACGCCGCCGTCCGGGCACGCGCTGGACTTCCTGGAGGCGCCGCGCCGGATGGCGGACGCCATTGAGAACTCAGCGCTCCAGTGGATGTACCGGCCGTCCCTCGCGGCGCGGAAATTCGGTGCGGGGCTGTTCAACATTGGGACCACGTACGTGCTCAAGACGATCTCGCGTTTCACCGGCGCGGAGATGCTCACCGAGCTCGGCTCGTTCCTGTCCAACTTCCGGCACATGTTCGAAGGGTTTCGCAGCCGCGCGCGCCACGTGCGCGAGGTACTGTCGTCGGACGTGACGAGTTTCCTGATTGTGACCAGCCCGGACCCAATCACCGTGGACGAGGCGCGCTTCATGCGGCGCCGGCTGGCCGAGGAGAACATCCCCTTTGGCGGCTTTGTCGTGAACCGGGTGCACCGCCCCTACCTCCCGCGCGAGGAGCTGGAGACGCCGGCGTCGGAGATCGCCGAGGCGCTGTCGAGCCACGGTGTCGCCGTGGACGAGGTGTTGGCCCAGAAGCTCCTCGACAACGCCGGCGAGTTTCAGATTCTGGCGGACCTGGACGCGTTCACCTTGGAGGCGCTGCGGGAGCGCGCCGGTTCCCGCGTCGCGATTCAGGCCGTGCCGTACTGCTCGCGCGACATCCACTCGCTCGAAGGGCTCGAGTGGGTCCGCAAATCCCTGTTCGGATAGACGGGTTCGGCGAGGCGATGGCGCGCCGGGCGCGTCCTCAGGAGCCGCCCTTGGCGTCGGCCGGGTCTTCTTCCCCGCCGGCGGGGGCTGCGCGGTCGTCGGGCGCGGCGTCGCTGGTCCCGATGAACTCGATCGTCTTGCCGGACCGGATGCGCTCTTCATCGCTGGCCTGCAGCTTGTCGTCGCTGATGTAGCGCTTGAGTCGCTCGAGAGACTCCTGCGTCTTGCGCGTGTAGTCGTTGTCGACGTTGTACCGCTCCGACAGCGTGATGTTCTTCTCGTAGATCTGGAGGGCGCGCTCCATCAAGGGCCTGATCTGCGCCCGCAGCTCCTCAAAGTAGAGCTGTGACTCCTCGTCGTTGAGGTCCGGCGTCTCGGCGGCGAGCAGGTCGCGGTACATCTCCTCGTACATCAGGCCAATGTGGTAGCCGGCGGCGGTCGCCCAGTGCGCGTTGCCCTTGCGCATCGTGCGGATGTAGGCGGTCTGCGCGCGCATGAACAGGGAGATCTTGTCCTCCATGTCCTTCTCCATCCGCTCGACGGGGAGCTGGAACTTCAGGGCGCGGAAGAGGTCGTGGTAGACGCGGCTGATGCCGTATTGTGCGGCGACCACGAAGTGGCTGTCTTCCGGCACGACCTCGTCGGGCCTGGCGCGCTGGTTGATCTTGAGCGCGTCGGTGTAGGCGTCCTCGGCGGCGCTGAGTCGCCCGAGGCCGTAGAGCGCGTCGCCCAGGCGCGTATGGGCCTCGATGAGGTCGTAGTTGGACAGCCCGGTGCGCCCGAGGATTCGCTTTACGGTCTTGCGCACCTCCTCGTGTTCTTCGAGTTGTCCGTAGCAATTGGCCATCCGGTAGAGGGCGTCGGTGGCGGAGTCGTCGCCGGGCTGCTCCTGGACGAGCCGCTCGTAGAGGGGCAGGGCATCCTTCCAGCGGCCGAGCTGCTCGTACGCCAGACCGCTGTTGTAGAGCGCGGGCAGGTAGTATTGGCTGTCGGGGAACGACTCGATGAGGATCGCGTACTTGGCGATGGCCTCGTCGTAGCGCCGCTTCTTGTAGGCGCGGATGGCCTCGCGGTTCACGGTGGTGGAGTCCACGACTGTGGAGCCGGTGATCTGGCCGTCTGTGACGTCCGCTCGGATGAGCGTGGGGTCCAGCTCGACGTTCTCCACCGGCAGGTCGGGCGTGACCGACGGGCGGGAGGTCGTGCAGGCGGAGGCCAGTATGCCGGCGGAGAGGGCAAGGATCAGAGCGCGTTTCATGGCTACTCGACGCAGGGTGTCTTCAGATTCGACATCGGCACACTTCGATTTGTTCCCAAGCCGGCCGAGACCATCCTTCGTCGCGCCGGACTGCCGCGGCAAGCGTGGGAGGCTGGCAGGCAGTATGGCGGGCTCCTTGTGACCCGGCAACATTGGGTTTGCACGCCGCCCGCAGGTTGGTTTGTGCCCGCTCAGCCGGGCGGCCGGCACCTTGATGCGTGCCAGGGGGTCTTGAACCAGGGTCGCCTGCGGCGCCCCGCGTGGGCGATGGAAGCTGGGTACTCCACGGTCGGGTACCGCCCCTCGTCCATCCCGCGGAGATGATCCTCGACGAGCAGCTGCCAATTGGGAGGACCTGGCGCCCGGACGTCCCCGCATGTGCTCGGGAGGGCGTAGAGATCTGCTACCGCAGCCTCGATCGAGTCGCGAGCGCGCTGCTCGGCCTGCCATCGTTCCCGCCACCATTGGTCCGCGCGCTCGACCGCCCTCTCCCAATCCTCACCGAATTGGAGCACCGCCGGCGTGGTGTAGTCCGGTGAGGCCGGGTGGGCGTGGCGGTCAACCTCGTCCATCGCGCGCATTGCGTCGAGGGCGCCTCGGACGACGCGGTGTACCGTGGCCTCGGGAAACGCATCTGGGATGGGCAGCCGTCGAAGGTCGCCCACCTGGTAGTGAATTGTTGGGTTGAGCGCGTTGAGCAGGTTGCAGGCGAGGTCGGTGTTGAGGAGGGCGAGCCAGAAAAGGAGCCCACCCGGAGCGTCGTCGGGCACGAAGAGGGCCGGGCCGGCCATGTCAAAGGCACCGCCTGCGGGCAGGAGCCGTGCGCTGAAACGCAGGCCACCAAAGTCCGACCAGGTAATCCCCTCGCGGTACCAGTAGCGCTCCGGCAGCAGGTTCGCCGTGGCGTGGCTGGCGTAGTGCGCCCGTGCACTGTCGCTCCAGTCGCACACGCGCTCGAGGTTGCCCCGCCAGCGCCGAAATGGGCCACCCTTGGCGTACCGAACCCAGGGCCGGCCGGGCCCGATCTCATCGTGCGGCACCTCCCACCAGCGGCGGAGGAACCGCTGGTTGGAGGCCGTCTTGTTGCTGGATCCCGCGACGTCCAGCACGTCCCCAAGAAGCGGCCCGCGGTCGAGCCGATCCAGAGCCTGAGGGGCGAGCCAATACGCGAAGGATTCCCCGGTCGCCGCTCGCGCTGCGGCCCTGTGGCCGTCGTGGTGCCTGGCTGGGTCATCCAGTCCGGCGCGCTTGTTCGCCGCGGGCTTCAAGTCCCGCAGATCGACGACGCGCGGCGCCGACGGCTCGCCGACCACTGCGGTGAAGGCCACCACCGCAGCCTTCTCGCCCTGGATTCCGGGGAAGGCGTGGGGTCCGAGGTGCAGGATTTCCTTGAGGCCCGCGCGCGCGAGGAAGTCCCGGCGCAGCGCCCGGTCGCGCCGGACAAAGAGAAAGCTGTGCTGGCACAGGAAGGCGACGGCGCCGCCGGCGACGGTCCAGCCGAGGGCGCGCCCGAGAAAAGCGGTGTAGAGGTCGCCATGGTACGGCGCCATCGCTTCCCGCAGATGGTTCCGAACCCCTGGCGCCAGGTGTCGGGCGCCCATGTAGGGGGGGTTGGCGACCACCAGGCCAAACCGCGCCGAGGCGTCGCCCCCCAGCGCTCCGAGCGGCGGTTGCACTTCCGTGAGATGGGGGGAGCCTGGAACGCTGCTGTCGCGGCGTCCGCGCAGCCAGATCGCCCAGCGGGACACGTCGACGGCGAGGGGGTCGATGTCCATCCCGTGCAGGTGTTCCGCGCGCACACCGTGTTCGTAGAGCGACAGCAGGAGCCTGCCGCCCCCGCACGCTGGATCCAGGCAGGGTGTGGGGGCGCCCGCCCGCCGAGCGGCCAGCCCCTCCCGTGCCAGCCAGGCGGCGATCCAGGCGGGTGTGAAGCGCTGGGTGGTGGCGTTGCCCACGGAGCCGGAGGCGCGCAGGGTGCCGTCGATCAAGGCTCGGAAGTCGCGGGCGCGCTCGTCCGAGCGCAGCGTCTCGAGGAGGTCGCCGAGCTGTCCCTCGTGCTCGATGAGCGGCACGTCGACGTCGGCGATTGACGCGGGAAATCTGGCGTGGAAGTCGGCCTCGTGGCCGCGGTGACGGGCCAGCGTCCAGGCAGCCTGCCACAACAGCTCGCGCGGTGTTGCTGGGGTCACAGTCCGGAGAAGTGGGTGAACCCGGCGCGGCGCTCGGCCAGCAGTCTGCCCATCCACTGGCCTTGCACGCCATGGACGTAGGGGACGACGACGGAGAAGACGAGCAACGGTGCGACCAGAAGCGCGATGCCATCACCCACCAGCGCGTACGTGAGCATCGCGCCGCAGACGCCTGCGGCGAGGACCGTGAGGCCGGCGCCGGCCACCGCCACAAACAGGTACCCGACGCCGCCCTTGACCATCGCGGCGCCGACGAAGACCGGGTTGAACACGTTGCTCTGGCTGCCGCTGAAGGCGGAGGCCGAAAGCGCCATGGGCCAGTAGAGCAGCGGGACGAACAGGATGACCAGAAACAGCAGCAGCGGGCCGGTCGGCACGTCCGGGTTGTGTTTCTGGGAGCGCGGAGCGTCGATGTGGTGGATGATCTTGCGTCGCGGATCCACGAGCACTTTGGCGCCGTGTCCGTCGTACGCGACGGTGGCGGACGCCTCGGACCCCAACGCAAGCACCTTGCCCGCGTCGTCGTACCACACCTGGTCGGAGTCCCATTCTGTCAGCGGCGCGGAGGCCTGGGTGGCATCCCCCGCCGCCGTGATGAGCTTCCAGCCCGCCCAGACCGGCGCGGCGAACGCGATGGCAAACAAGACGGTGATGGCGACGGCCGGGAGGAGGGAGTTTGGACGCTCGGCCCGTGGCTTGGGCGCCAGGGGTGGCGCCTCGTCGATGTCGTCCAGGCCGTGCTCTGCCGACAGGGTGAAGTAGCGGATGAGGCCACCGAGGAGCAGCGGCGTCAGACCCAGGCCCAGGCCGGCGAGCAACGAGCCGAGTGGCAGCGCCATCAACATCGTCACCACGAAGCACCCGGTCGCCAACACCCCGAGCCAGGCTGCGCCTTTGCCCTTGAGCGGTGCGGCGAACGAGACGCCCACGCCGCTCCAGAAAGAGGGCGCCGGGGGGCGGGCCTGGGCCGGATCGCGAAAGGCCTCCAGCTGCGCGGGCAGCGCCGGGACGATGGGCGAGCGAACCGGACGGGACGGCGGCGCGGGAGGCGGTGGGATGTTCTCGCCGCGCGCCTTGGCGGCCGGCACGCTGAGCAACGCCGCGGTGGGGAGCTCCGGCTGGGTCGTGCGCCCTGAAGCCGTGACCATCGCCGGCGGCGCACCGTCGGAGAGAAGGTCGTTGATGTTCTCCTCGACGGTCGATTGCTCGGCCTTGGTGTCGGGCCGGACGAGCAGCGCGTCGAGGTCGCTGGTGAACGAGGGCGCGGCAGCTCCGTGTGCAATCGCGTCGGGGTCGACCTCGGGCCCAATCGAGTCCAGCAGATCGTCTGGGAAGGCGATGGGCCCACTGGAAGGTGCCTCCGGAGGGAGGTTGCCCTCGATCGCGAACTCCTCGTAGGCGGGCGGCGGTTCCTCGTCCAACGAGGGCATCTTGTTGTAGCCAAAGAGATCCGCGGCCGGGTCGGCCGAGTCCTCGCGTTCGTCGTGGCCTACAAGGGAGGGGAACTCGTCGTCGTCGAGGTGCCCCATATCGTCCAGATCGCCCAGCTCGTCCAGAGAGCCCTCGCCCAGGCCAAACTCGCCGAACGCCTCGAGCGAGTAGCCGTCCGGGAGGTCCATGGTGAGCGGGCCCAGCGAGCTGTCGCCGGCGTCCGGCATGTAACTGAGCAGCTGCTCCATCTCCGCGTCGCCGAGCTTCGAGTCGAAACCGGGCGGGGAGGTCAGCTCGCGGATGTCCATCGACTTTGGGAAAGCGTCGGGCACCTCGTCCATGAACGGGGCGACGGAATCCGGGAAGCGGTCCGGCCGCTCGTCAAAGGACTCCTCGTCGGCGGCGGCGGCCTGTGCGGCGCGAAGCTTCTCCATCGCGTCGGGTTGGAAACGGTCGGCGGAGCCGGCGGCCGCCTGGCGAGCTCCGCGATGGATCTCCACCTCGGCGCCAATCAGGTGCAGGGCCTGCACGTACGCCTTGGCCTCTTCCGTGGTCGCGTTGCGCTTCACGAAGATGGGGATGTTCGCCAGGAAGAAGCGGGCGATGCGGGCGTCCACGCCAAACGCGAACTGAAGTCGCGCCACGGAGGAGCGGTTGTCGCCTTCGATGGAGTCCTGGATGCTGACGAGCCGAATGTCGAGCATGTCCGCACCATACCACCGGTCCTGTGGCCTTGGTAAGGTTCCAGTTCACGCGTGGACGACGCTGGATCTGTGGGCTGTGGGAGTCAGTGGGGACGGGCGCGGCACTCGATGGGGCGGAGGTTGATGCACCGCGCCCGTCCCAGACCTGGCTCCAGTTACGGGGCCAGGCCAAATCGGTCAGCGGCGGCGCGCGCGCACGGTGGCGAGCGTCAGCAGCAGAATCGTCAGCGCGGCGGGCACCGCGGGCGCCAGCGGTGAGGTGACGTGGATGTTGCATCCGCCTCGCTCGTCGCGGCCCGCGGTTGGCTGGAGGTCGCGGGGATTTGCGCCATCGTACGTGTCGCCGTTGGGGTCGCCGTAGCCTTCGTAGCCGTCATAGCCAGCGCCGTACCACTCCTCGCACGTGGGGGCGGACGGTACGACGAACTGCTCATCGGTGCCGAGGCTGGACTCGCACAGCGTCCCCTCGCGGCCAATGTTGGGGTTGGGTTGGAGCCATCCAAAGCGGCCACATTGCGGTGGGCGCGGCGCGCAGGCGCGCACGTCCTCCATCTTGTCTGTGAAGTCCTCCGCCCCAGGCGACCTCGTGGCGCGGGTGATGGGGCTGCAGACGGGCGCTTCCTGGGCGGACGGGCGGGCGGCGGCGCCCTGGTCGCAGGAGCAGGCGGGGAATCCATTCTGGTTGATGCACCGGCCCCTGCCGCAGCTGACGCCGCCGCAGATGTCCGGTACTACGAGCCCGTCGGCGCCGTGATTGACGGTGGGCGCCTCGGGTACGCACGTGACGCTGTTGAGGCCGTCCAGGTCGCGGAAATTGCGCGCCACGAAGCCGGGGTTGCACGCGCAACCCGGCCCGGTCTCGGTCACTGCGCAGATCCCCTCGCCGCAGTAGGTGGTGCTGCAGTCCTGGATCTCGACGATGGACTGGTAGAGCTCCCGGTCGATGATGTCACCAGAGCAGCTGCGCATCTGCCGCACGGTGCCATTGAGTTGCAGGCGCCCCTGGGGCTCGATGGGTGCAGGCGCAAACATCGGGTCAAAGGTCATCTCGTGCGGGGACAGACGCGTGGTCAGTCGGGTCATGCGCGGGTAGCGATCCTGGAGGTCCTTCATGATCTCCAGGCCCTCCACCAAGTCCTCGGCGCCGTCCGCCATGCAGTCGTCCCGGTCCCACTCGGTAGACGGGCATTGGCATTGACCGTCGCCCTGAAGGCCGCAGTTGTCCCACTCTTCGCAACAGCCGGAATCTCCGTTGGGAATCGTCAGCGTGGGTGTGCCAGCGTACTCCACCATGAAGCCGTCGCCGCCGGCCTGGTCAATGAGCCGGGACAGGACCATCGGGTAGTTGTTGCGGCCGTCGTCGTCGCGGGAGATGAGGCCGGGGGGGACGCCGAGGATCGGGTGGTCCACGGGCGCGAAGTGCTCGGCGGCGTAGATGAACGCGGTCACGGTCAGCTCGGGCTCAGCGGCGACCGCGGTCAGCTGAAGCGGAATCATGGGTCGCTCGGCCTGGAACCGCATCTTGAGGGGTTTGATCTCCTCCACGCCGGCGCCCGCAATGAGCTTGCTGGCGATGAACAGCATGCCGCCGTTGAGGTACGGCTGCATGTAGGGGGCCATGGTGTCGTTGACCAGAAAGCCCTCCTCCACAAGCCATTGGACCGCGCCCTCGGCCTCCTCAGCGCCGAAGACGACAGTGTCGTAGGAGCCCACGACCTCCCGTTGGTGAACCACGACGCCGCCGGGGTGGTTGTCTGCGCCGGCGTCGGCACTCGCGCCGTTGTTCGCGCCGTTGTTGCCGCCTGCGTCCGCGCTGTCGAACCCGTTGTTCGAACTCTCCTCACGGAAGGTGCACACAGGTGGGGCGTGATAGGTGCACGAGTAGGCCGGGTCGGGGCACAGGTTCTCGGTTCGCACATTGACCAGGGGGGCCGTCGTCTGGTCCAGCAGGCCGAAGAGCGCGGCGGAGCTCAGGGACAGATCCGGAACGCTCGGCACCGGCACGATCCAGGCGAAGCTCTCCGGGTCCCCGGCGTAGCGGATGGACACATGGGCGGTGACGTGGTCCTCCTCAACCTCGAAGATGATCTGCTCGGACTGCTGGTTGATGGCGTACCCGCTGTCGTCCACGGACTCAGGTACGGGTGGCGAGAAGCAGCCACAGGCCCAGGCGCTGGTCGCCGGCAGGACCAGCAGCGCTGAAACCAGCGCGAGGCACAGTGTGGTGAGAAGTGGTTTGCTCATGGTCGTCTCCGTATTCTGAAAATGGCTCTTGCTGTGTTTCGTCGAGTGAAGTTAGATCTAGCTATGGACGATATTGAATGCCACTTTGGCGGCGTCATTTCGTATTCGGTCCGAATACAACCAGCCAGATTGCATGGATGCGAGACGCAAAAAATCGTCGCGTCGCCTAAGAAACCCGGACCCCCTGCGTCATCGATGTGAAAGTGCCGCAGAACGCCAAGCAGAAGAGGTCGATGGCGCCGACGACCGACGAAGCCCAAAGGGCCTGGATTCGCCAGAACCTCTCCCAATGGGAGGGGCCCCTGCTGCGGTACGCGACCAAGATCGTGGGAGACGTGGACGTCGCCCGTGACGTGGTCCAGGACACGTTTGTGAAGCTCTGCCAACAGGAGCGAGCGAGCGTGGAAGGACACGTCGCGCAGTGGCTCTTCACCGTCTGCCGCAACCGGGCGCTCGACGTCCGACGCAGGGAGAATCGAATGAACACGCAGTCCATGAGCGCCGCGCAGGAAGTTGCGTCGAGCGGGCCCGCCCCGTCCGACGTCGCCGAAGCGCGGCAGGATCGAAGCAGAATATTGGGAGCGATGGATACGCTGCCGGAGAACCAGCGCGAGTGCCTGCGACTGAAGTTCCAGAACGGCATGTCCTACAAGGAGATCTCGGCCATCACGGGGCTGAGCGTCACGAACGTCGGCTATCTCATCCACGTCGGCATCAAGGCCCTTCGCGCCGACCTCACCGGGGGGGCGACCTCATGAAGACTTTTGACGCCAACGATCCCAATTGGACCGCATTTGCGCTCGGTGAGCTGGCTGCCGCGGAGGCGGCTGAGTACGAGCAGGTACTGGCATCCGACGAGGACGCCCAGGCCTTCGTGGGCGAGATCCGCGCCATGGCGGCGCTGCTGGAGACCCAGCTTGAGGCCGAGCCGATGCCCGAGCTGACGGCCGAGCACCGCGCTGCCATCGAGTCTGCGCCCGAGAAGAAGAGCGCCAAGGTGATTCCGTTCCGGTGGATCGTCGCGGGAGGCTCGGCGTTCGCCGCTGCGGCGATCCTGATGATCGCTGTCGGCCTTCCGCTGATGACACACAAGGCCGACCCCGCCGCGAAGGATCCGACGATGTCCGCGGCCCGGCCGTCCGAGGAGAGCCAGGGCGAACCAGAGGAGACGCCGGACTGGGCCCAACAGGCCTCGGCAGACGAGCAGCCGGATGACGACGGCATCGTGGACCAGGAGGCGCCCGCTGTGCCCATGGCTGCCGCCATCGAAGAGCAGAAGCCGGCGGATGCGAACAGCAATCGCCTGGAGCGCCGCGACGGCGCCGTCACGACCCTGCTGCCCAAGCGCGCCCAGAAGGGGGCGAAAGGTCGCGACTCGTCCGGGCGCAACACGGTTGATCTCCGCGGCATGAAGCGCGCGGACGGCGACGACAAGAACGGTCGGTTCGGGTTCCGTCAGGATCCCTGGGGAGTCGAATCGCCCGGCAAGCAACAGGGACTGATCGGCAACGCCGGGAAAATGGGGTGGTCCGGCGAGGAGGCGCCCGCGGCCGGTGAGGACTACGCTCCCATCGAGGAGAACAATTGGAAGGTTGCCCAGACCGAGCCTCTGAGCACTTTCTCCGTGGACGTGGACACCGCCTCCTACGCCAACGTCCGCCGGATGCTCATGGCGGGCCAGCGCCCGCCGGCCGACGCTGTGCGGATTGAAGAGCTCATCAACTACTTTGACTACGACTACCCGCAGCCCACTGCGGATGACCCGTTTGCCGTGGCGACCGAGGTGGCGCCGAGCCCCTGGAACGCCGGGCGCAAGCTGGTCCGCGTGGGACTGCAGGGCAAGGACATCGACCGCGGACAGCGGCCGGCCTCCAACCTGGTCTTCCTCATCGACGTGTCCGGTTCCATGTCGGCCGACAGCAAACTCGGACTGCTCAAACGTGGACTGGGCCTGCTGGTGGAGAACCTCGGCAGCAAGGACCGTGTCGCCATCGTTGTGTACGCCGGCGCCAGCGGCATGGTCCTGCCCAGCACCCCGGGCAACCGGACGGGGGACATCATGGGGGCGTTGGAGCGACTTCAGGCCGGTGGTTCCACCAACGGTGGCGCGGGCATTGAGCTCGCGTATGACGTGGCGCGTCGGAACTTCATCCGCGGCGGCACCAACCGGGTCATCCTGTGCACGGACGGCGACTTCAACGTGGGCGTCACGAACCGTCAGGGGCTTGTGCAGCTGGCGACCCAGAAGGCCAAATCCGGTGTGTTTCTCACCGTCCTGGGGCTGGGAATGGGCAATTATAAGGACGCCACGCTCGAGCAGATCGCCAACAAGGCCAACGGCGCCTACTTCTACCTCGACAACGACCGGGAGGCCCGCAAGGTGCTCGTCGATGAGCTCAGCGGCACGCTGGTGACCATCGCCAAGGACGTGAAGATCCAGGTGGAGTTCAACCCGGCGCGCGTCGCCCAATACCGCCTGGTGGGCTATGAGAACCGCAAGCTCGCTCACCGGGACTTCAACGACGACAAGAAGGACGCAGGCGAGATTGGCGCCGGCCATACGGTGACCGCGCTGTATGAGATTGTCCCGGTGGGTGCCGTGGGCGCCGGTGTGGACCCGCTGCGGTACCAGCGGCCGCCCAATGAGTTGACGCCGGAAGCCGGCGGCGCCGAGCTGCTGACGCTCAAGCTGCGCTACAAGCGTCCCGACGGCGACCGGAGCAAGCTGCTTGTCTTCCGGGTCGAGGACAACGACAAGACGCTCGACGAGGCATCCGATGAGCTCAAGTTCGCCGCCGCAGTGGCCGGGTTCGGCATGCTGCTGCGCCGCTCACCCCACGCCGGCGACCTGGACTGGGGAACCGTGCTGGAGTGGGCCGACGTGGGCCGGCGCAACCGGGACCCGCAGCTGCTGCGCAAGGAGTTTGTGCAGCTTGTCCGGCGCGCCCAGGCCCTGCCCTGACCGGGCGACCAGCGTGGGGGTCCAACGGTAGCGCCGCTGGGCAGCGATGGGGCGGAGCGGCCCGGTAACGGGCCGCAACGCCTGATTCTTGCGCCCCCCGTTTTGATCCGTCAGTGTCACCTTGGAGGTGTGCCCATGACGGAAAGACTCCGCATCGTTCGGTTCGCAGCCCTGGTTCTTCTGGTCGCCTGCGGCGGCAAGGAGAAGGCCGAGCAGACCGATGGCACCCCGATGGATGACTGTTTCCAGTGCGCCGAAGACACCGGCGACTTCCTCTCCGACGTAGTCGAAGACGCCGACACGGCGGAACCCGACGACATGGGCCCGACGCCCGACACCGCGCCGCCGGCGGATGCGGGTCAAGACGGGTTCAATGTGGACGCGACCCAGGACGACGCGTTTGTCCGGCCCCGTCCCGACACCGGCGACACCTCCGAGGACATGGGTGAGCCCCGCGACACGACGCCCGAGCCCACCGAGCTGCACGGCTTCCACGACTGCTACGAGTGGACGCTGACCGTGAACCAGACGGTCTTCACCATCAAGGAAGAGAACATTCCGGTGTTCTACCAGGTCCACAACACCTGCCACACGGATCTGCGCCTGCGCACCCAACATGCCAGCGACTTCTTCGCCGTGGGCATTCACAAGGACGGGCAGCCATGGGTCTTCCTGCCGGATTGTCCCGGAACCGGCGACCCCGAGGAGCAGGTCTTCGGACGGGGCGATGGCTGGGCGCGGGGGTACATCTGGACGCCCGCGGATTTTGACGCCCGACTTGCACGCTGCGGCGTAACTTTTGAGCCCGGCGCGCGTTACTCCATCGTCGGCTACGGTCTCGAGCCCGTTCCCTTCGAGACGCCCACGGCGTGGAGCGAGATCTATCCGTTGACCGACGAGATCGAGATCCGGCTTCTGCGCTAGACACCCTCTGGGTGGGGCGGCAGAATGCCGCCATTGCCAGAGAGGGCTCATGTACCACCGATTTTCTCCGGTTCCGCGCGCGCGGACACCTTTGTTGCTGCTGACCGCCGTTGCCGTCGGCCTGGTTGGATGTGCCAGCGGCGGCTCCGCTGACTACGCGATGGCCAAGTCCGAGGCGCCAGGGGACTATTTCAGTTACTCCGACGAGAGCGGCGGCGCTGGCCTCTCCGTGGTCGAGGCGGAAGAAGGCAAACCCGCGCCGGAGAAGGTTCAGCTTCTGGGAGAGCAGGGCGGCGAGACCACTCCGAGCCAGGAAGGGCCAAAGAACAACGAGGTCACCCGCGTGATCTTGTACAGCGCCGACCTGGGCCTGTTTGTTTTTGATTTCAAGAAGACGCTGACCGCCGCGGTGGACATCACCAAGGCGGAGGGAGGCTATGTCCAGGCTTCCACGAGCAGCTCGGTCACGCTGCGGGTCCCCGCCGCGAAGTTCGAGGCGGTGCTGGAGAAACTGGACAAGCTCGGCGACGCCAACTTCCGCAACGTCGTTGGCACCGACGTCACCGAGGAGTACCTGGACCTGTCCATCCGGCTGCGCAACATGGAGGCGCTGCGGGATCGGCTGGCGGCGTTGCTCCTGCAGGCCAAGGAGGTCAAGGACGCACTGGAGATTGAGAAGGAGCTCGCCCGCGTCACCGGCGACATTGAAAGTCTCAAGGGGCGCCTGCGGTACCTGAGCGACCGGGCGGCTTTCTCCGTCATCACCTTGCGGCTCGAGCCAAAAACCAGCGAGCAGGTGCAGGTCGATCACATCCCGCTGCCCTTTGGTTGGCTGCGGCAATACGGCCTCGGCGAGGTGCTCCAATGAGAAATTTCATTCTGCTTGTCTGCCTGGGCCTCTGGCTCGGAGCCTGCGGCCCGTCCAGTACTGTGACCACGCCGGATAATTTTGTGTCTCTGCCCGAGGACGACCTGGACTGGCGCCCGTACCACTACAAGGCAGTCAGCCCGGACGGCGCCGTGATTCTGGTTCGGGAGCACGACAATGAGGAGCTCTCCGGCAGTCTGGCGTACTGGACTGAGGCGCTGACGCGCGAAATCAAAGCGGAGAAGGGCTACACGCTGCGCGAGTCCACTGAGCTGAAAGTCGGTGGGTTGACCGGGAATCACCTGCGTTGGGACGCGTTGTACGGAGGCGAGAACTACCGCTACGACATCGCGCTCTTCGTCACCAAGGACCTGATCATCACCGTGGAGACGGCGGGCAGCGCCGAACAGTACGAGCGGTACAGCAAGGAGTTCGACAGCGCCGTGAAGTCGCTGCGATTGGACTGATGCAGGATTTGGAACCTGAGGGCCGCGCCGGAGACGGCGCAACGCGCACGCTGCTCATTGCCAGCACGCTCGCGGCGGTCGCAGCAGTCGTGGGAGTTGCCATCGTGGTGGACGCGGGCCCGAGGGACGAGAAGCATCCGGTGGCGGTGGAGCTGCCTCGCCAGGTTGAGCAGCCCGAGGAGCTCGGCGATGTGAGGTGGCGGCGAGGATTTGCCACCGCGCAGGCGGAAGCGCGCAAGTCAGGCAAGCCAATGCTGGTCCTCTTTGACGAGGTCCCTGGGTGCCACACGGTGAAGACGTATGGCGCCCGCGTGTTGCGCCACCCGTTGATCGTGGAGGCCGCCGAGACGCACTTTGTCCCGGTGGTCGTCTACAACAACGTCGAGGGGGACGACAGAGAGATTCTCAACAGCTTTGGCGAACCGACGTGGAACAACCCCGTGGTCCGAATCATGACCCCGGATCGCAAGGAGCTCGTGCCGCGAGTGGCCGGCGACTACACGACAGCGGGGCTGGCCACCGCGATGTCGACCGCGCTGGGCAAATCATCGCCAAAGTGGCTGCAGCTGTTCGCCGAGCAGTCCGGAGCCCAACGCGCGGGGACCAGGAAGGCCACGTTTGCGATGTACTGCTTCTGGAGCGGCGAGGCGCATCTGGGGCAGAAGGCTGGCGTCGTGGGTACCCGGACCGGCTTTGCCGACGGGCATGAGGTCGTGGAGGTCGAGTACGACCCGGCTGCCGTGAGCCACGCGGAGCTGGCCTCCTATGCGGAGAAGGCCAAGATTCGACCGCTGGACGCCAAGGAGATCCGGCCATCTTCCAAGGACGACCGGTACCGTCTGCGCCACACCGCGTGGAAGCATGTCCCCATGCTGGGAATTCAGGCGTCGCGGGCCAACGCCGCGATCTCGCGCCGGGAAGACCCCGCGGTCTACTTCTCGCCGCGCCAGCGGCGGTTTGCCCAGCTGGCAGCGCTCCACCCCGACGCCGGCTGGCCGGACGACATGGGGCTGGGCACCTTCAGCTCCTCGTGGGCGCAGGCGCTCCTGGCCAGCGCCGCCGAGTAGCGTCTTCTCAGGCCAGGGCGTCGCGATCCGGGATGGTGATCGAGTCGCCGGGGTGGAGCATCTTCGGGCTGCCGTTCATCTCCTTGAGCCTCGCGTGCAGGCGCCCGTCGCCGTAGAAGCTCTTGGCAATTCGCCACCACGAATCCCCCTTCTTGACCTCGTAGGTCACGGTCTCCGTGAAGTCGTACTCCTCCGTCGGGATGGCTGCCTCGCCCTCGCCGGCGGACAGCTCGATGTGGACCTCGATGGCCGCGATGTCCTCCTGGCTGGCGAGGTGTGCGGCGAAGTCCATCTGGTCCTGGTCTTCGACTTCGCCACTGAGGTGACAGACGCCGTCAGCGTCGATGTGCACGATGACGCCGGGCAGTTCGTTGGCGTTGAGGATTCCGGTGATGTGGGCGGCGATGGGATGACTGTCAGCGTCGAACATTGGACTTCCTGGGTGCGCGTTTGGGTGAATCGGATTGCTAGCACTACTTCGCTCACCGGGCGAGCCCAATCCCACCAGCTTGGGACGCCTGCCTGCCGCCGGCTCACGGGATTGGACTGCCGAGGCAGCGTGACGACAGACCTAGCGAAGGCCGTGCCAAACACAGCCGGTCCCGTCAGTGACGAAACCGCGTGAGGCAGCCGACGGCGCCGGCATCGCCTGTGTCTCACGCTGGAACGCCCACCGTCTCAGGTTGCATCGACGCACCGGTTCGACGCCGTGGTACCGGCGGCCGGCGAGATGCTCTCCCGGCGCAACACGGAATCACCGCGCAATCCTGTCTTGGTTCCAATGCTTCCAAGGGCTACTGTTCAGCCTTGAAACGCGTGACCCCGTGCCGCTGTGGCCGGCGTACTCGCCGCGCCGAAAGCCAGGGTCTCGGCGGCAGTAGGAGCCGAATACGCGGCAGCCAACTCGGTGAGGTGACTGCGTGAACCGCAGTGATGAGCTCTTACTGATCGAGGCGCTTCGCCGGCTCGGCGGGCGCGCGACGGCGTCGGATGTGGTGCGGGCCACGGGCTGGTCGTTGTCCGATACGGAGACCCGGCTGCGTGCGGCGCTGTCTCTGTACCGCAGTCACTTGTCGGTCGATGACAGCGGCGAGCTGCTGTACCGGTTCGCGCCGGGGTTTCTTCGACGGGCGGCGGCACCGGGCGGCACAGAGCTGCGAAGCGCGCTGTGGCGGGGGGCCGTCAAGCTCTTCCGCTTTGCCGTCTTCGCGACCTTGATCGGCTACACCGTGTTGTTCTGCGTCGTCGCGCTGGTCGCCCTCGTGGCGCTGATGGCAGCGTCAGACGGAGACTTCTTCGAGTTTGACGGCATCGGCGAGCTCTTTGTGGAGTTGTTCGCGTGGGGCGCGGTGGAGGCTGTCTATCTGCCGGTTGAGCTGGCCTATGTGGGCATTGTCGACACCGACAGCCGGGGCGGCAGGCTCGCCACTGGGCTTCGTGAGCCGTTTGCCCTCGAGCCGCGGTACGTGACGGACCGCTACCGGTTTGCCGGCAAGCACAACCGCATTCACGACGCGATCTATGGGTTCGTCTTCGGTCCGCAGACGCCCGACCCGCCGTCGGAACCCTCGGATCGAGAGCTGCTGGCCTGGATTGAGGACCATCGCTTCGCCATCACCATCACCGAACTCATCTCCCGAAACGGCCTCGGGCTGGCCGAGGCGGATGAGGAGATGACGCGGTTGATGGTGCAGTACGATGGGGAACCGCACGTCACCTCGGGCGGCGAGATTCTGTACACGTTCCCGCGCCTTCGGGTGACCGCCGGCGGATCCGCAATGGACGCCACCGCCGACATCCGTCCTGCACCGCCGGCCTGGCACCGCTTTGAGGCCGACAAGGCGCTGACCGGCAACTCGGGCTGTCTCAACGGGGCGGTGGCGACCATGGCGACGTTCGTGCTGGTCTCGAGTGCGATTCTCACCGCGTTCGCCACCGCCTCCGTCGTCCTGAGTTGGGCTGCGCTGCTCACCGTCGTGCCCCTGTTCGTCTCCCTCGTCTACCTGACGATTCCGGTGACCCGCATCCCCAAATGGCGCCGTGAGAACCGGGCTCGCCGCGCCCGGAACCTCCGACGGGCGGTGTTGCTTACGGTCTTTGAGCACCTGTCGGGCGACTACGCGCTCACCGAGCGTCAGATCGTCGAGCGATCCCGCTACCACCTGGGCGTTCTGCAGACCGCGAGCTCTGACGAGGAGCGGCCGGAAGACGAAGACATCGAGGATGTGGAGCCAGCCCAGCTGAGGGCCGTGGTGGGGCGCGTTTTGTTGGAGATGGAGGCGGAGCCCGAGGGCGGGGATGACGGACAGGTTCGGTTCCGGTTTCCGCGACAGCGCGCGGAGCTGGAAGCTGCCGACGCCTGGCGGGAGGGCAGGGCGCACCTGGATGAGATCGGCAGGATTGTCTACGCCACGGATCGCGACGACGACCCGCTCGCCGACGAGATCGATGCGTTGCAGTCAGCCGACACAGACGAGCCTGCAGCCGACGTCGACGAGCAGGCAATCCAGACCGCCGGCGCGGTGCAGCGCAACGAGTGACCGCTACTCGATTCGTTTGGGCTGGATCGTGGGATCGCCGGCGATGGTCTCCCAGATCTCGTCGGAGCTGGTCACCGAGAGGTCGATCTCAATCTCCACCATCCGGTTGGCGAGGTCCGGCTCGACACTCAGGACGCCGGATAGCTTCCGGAAGCGATTTACGACCGGTATGGCCAGGGCCGGATCCGCCAGACCTCCGCACTCGATTCTGACGGTCTCCGTGTCGGAGTAGTCGTCGTCGTCGTACTCGTCGTAGTCATCGAAGTCGTCGTCATCGTAACCACCGGGGGACCCGTATTCGTACATGCGGACCAGCCTCCAATCGCCAATAAGTCAGATCGCGTTCAACGCGCGTAGTCTCCTTTCTACCTGACCTTTGTGTGGGATTGAACGGTTGCGTGCGCCGCACGTCACTTTCCTGCTCGACTGCGCAAACGTGACAGGTTGCCAGGTCCTGCGCCCGGTCGCGGGGAGCGTGCGCTGGTCTCGACGAGGGGCGGGTGGGTGCGGCCACTTGCGACTATTCGACCATGATCATCTCGCCGTCCGCCTCGAAGGCGACGCTGCGACCCACCGCCATCTTCTTACGGTTGGCAGGCTTGTCGGCCAGATCGAACCACTCTTTGGACAGGTATTTGACCTTGCGGGCCCGCTTGCCCTTGGCACCAGCCTCGTTCCAGGCGCCATCCTCAAACACGTAGAGTTTGCCGCCAACGTGCTGGCTGCGCACGGAGCCCGACTGGGCGCGGTTGTCGGCGCGCTTCATCTCGCTGGTCGCGCGACTCACGTCCACGGCTCCCTTGCCGCGGGCAGCGTTGAAGTTGCCGGGTTCGAGGAGGACCTGCTCGTTGGCGAGCTTGCGCTTGTTGCGTGGGGAGCGAAGGTGGCCCTCGACCAGGGAGTCGTTGAAGTCAAAGTTGCGACCTCCCCGCGCCACGCCGGGCGATCCACCCTGGAACTCGCTGTCGTCCACGGCCAGGTAGGAGGTGTAGGGGGTCACGAGGCCGTAGTCCGTGGCCAGCGCGATGACCTCGTCTTTGAGCTCCTTGCTCTCGCCGTTGGCGCGGATCTGGTCGAGCAGGTAGCCAACTTTGCGCGTGGCCCACAGCTGGGGGATGAAGTCGTGGGCCTCGTTGCCGCCCTGGTTGCCGCCGCCGCCCAGCTCCTCAAACTCGATGCCGAGCGCCTCGCCTTGGTAGTTGCCCGTCAGCCGCACGACGTTGCCCAGCGGCTGGGGCGTCCGACCCATGACGACCAGCTGCCCACCTCGGAAGAGGTCGGGGAGCTTGCGGGGGTACACGTCGTGGACCTTGTGGCTGCCGAAGTCGAGGGCCAGGTCGGTCATGACGGGGTACGCGATGCGGTCGTAGAGGGCGGCCACCCGCAGCTTCACGTCCTCGCCAGGGCGCACGTAGTCGGTGATGCCGCCGTGGTTGTCGGCTACGCCCTCGAGCAGTGGCGGATTGATGTCGTAGCCGACGGCCAGCGGGAA
>CALBXO010000304.1 GCA_937890335.1 uncultured Pseudomonadota bacterium
CTTTGGCAGGCTTGTGGGCGCCTGCCGACGCGCACCCAGCAAGCATCGTGACCATCGTGGCCAGCGCCATCCATCTCCAGAAAACCACACCCCCTCCTCTTGTTTGGAAACTGCCGCGCAGGATACACCAGCACAAACACTGAGGCACGCTTCGAGCTTCCCCGTGGAAGCTCGTGCAGAACGAGATCGAGGATGAATTCCATCTTTTTGATCGGCTGGGGCGATCCGCGTCCCCCGGCCGCCCGTACCCTTCGACGTAGCACAACTCACAACCCAGGAGAGACGATGACGAGACTCCGAACAGGGCTCCTCATCAGCATCGCGGCGAGCGCGATGTTGGTAGGAGCGTGCAAAGGCGACGACGGTCCGCAGGGGCCGCCCGGTCTATCGGGCGTAGACGCCGAGCAGTGTACCGTCGCCGACAACGGCGATGGCACGGCGACGGTCACCTGCGGCGAAGACTCCTACACAGTCCAGAACGGCGACCCCGGCGACCCGGGCGAGGACGGGGAGACCTGCACCGTCGCGGACAATGAGGATGGAACCTTCACGCTGACCTGCGGCGAGGCGGAGATCACGCTGCGCGACGGACGCGACGGACGCGACGGCTCAGACGGGGAGGTCGGACCCACCGGAAACGACGGTGACGACTGCACGGTCGCTGACAACGAGGACGGCACGTACACCGTCACCTGCGGCGGCGACGAAGTGGTCCTGCGCGACGGAACCAACGGCGAGAACGGAGCAGATGGCGACGATTGTTCCATCGCCGACAACGACGATGGCACCTACACCATCACGTGTGGCGAGACTGTCGTCACCGTGCGCGACGGCGTCGACGGTGTGGATGGCGAGGACGGAGTGGACGGCGAGGATGGCCAGGACGGCACGAACGGCCAGACCTCCCTGGTCCGCGTGGACGAGGAGCCGCCCGGAGACAACTGCGCCAACGGCGGCGTCGCCGTGTACTCCGGATTGGACGCCGACGACAACGGCGCACTGGACGAGGAGGAGCAGGGAGACGCCACCTATGTGTGCAACGCCGCGGACCCGGTGGTCGTGGGCAACGCCGTCATCGAGAACCAGGACGATGTGACGGCGCTTCTCGGCGCCAGCGAGATTCAGGGGAACCTCATCGTGGTGGACAGCACCGCGACAGCGCTGAATCTCCCCGGGTTGCGGGCCGTCACGGGCAATGTCTACGTCAGCGGCAACGCCGACCTCGCCGCCGTCGGACTTCCCTCCCTCAGCACCGTGGGCGGCTGGATCTCGCTGGACGAGAACCCGGACGTGGCCCGTATCGACCTCGGCGGCCTCGGCCGGGTGGGCGGGTACGCCTACATCGGTGAGCACCCGGCGCTGACGCGTCTGGCCCTCGACTCCCTTGAGCGGGTGGGCGGCGACCTGATCGTCTCTACCAACAGCGCCGCCAACGTCACCGCGGGCCCCTCCCTCGAGTACGTGGGCCAGGAGCTGTACATCGGCGACAACGCGGGCCTCACAAGCCTCGTCGTTGGGCGTGGCACCTTCATCGGTAGTGACGCCGTGGTCCACGGCAACCGCAACCTGACCGCATTGCGCAGCACAGGCGTGCTCTTTGTCGGCGACGACCTGTTCGTCACCGGCAACGCTGCCCTGTCCTCTGCCGCAGCCCAGGCCTTCGCCGCAGGCGCCGACATCGGCCGCGGTCAGGTCATCCAATGATTGAGAAGACTCACAAGAATACGGACATGAACACCATGAACAAGATCACGCGCAACCTCCTGGCCATCGGCGTCGCGGGCACCACGCTCCTCGGCTCCGTTGCCTTCGCCTCCAGCCACCGTGAGGCCCCGGCCATCACCGAGGACCCCACCGCCGACTCCACCGATGTCTACGCCTTCATCAGCCCCGATGGGCCCGCGCCCGGTGAAGGCGCGACCGTGACGATGATCGCCAACTACATCCCGTTTCAGGAGCCCGCTGGCGGTCCGAACTACTTCAACTTCAGCGACAGCGTCCTCTACGAGGTCAAGGTGGACAACACCGGCGACGCGGTAGAGGACATCGTCTACCAGCTCCGCTTCCGGAAGGAGATCGCCAACGGCGACACCTTTCTCTACAACGTCGGACCCATCCGCGACGCCGCCGAGCTCGGCGCCAACCTGAACCAGAAGACCTTCTACACGGTCACCCGCGTGGACATCGCCCAGAATGGCACGCGCAGCAGTACGGTCCTGGCCGAGGACCTGGTCCCCGCCCCCGCGCGGATTGGGCCCGCCAGCAACGGCCCGCAGAGCGCGTATGAGACGCTGACCCAGAACCTGATCCACGATCTCCCCGGCGGCGGCAAGGTCTTCGTGGGACCGCGCGACGAGGGCTTCTTCCTCGACATCAACGCCATCTTCGACCTCCTCAACATCACGCGCACCGCCGGGTTGGGCGACAACTCGGCCGTGGACGGCACCGCCGGCTTCAACGTCAGCTCCATCGCCCTTCAGATTCCCGTCACGCAGCTGACGGCGGACGGTTCGGAGCCGACGCTGGGCGACAACCTGGGCGGAGACAACGCGGTGCTGGGCGTCTGGACGACCGCCAGCCGCCGCAAGCACACCGTGGTGCGTCGCCACAATGACGCGCGGGACTTTGGTCCCTGGGTGCAGGTGTCGCGCCTGGGCCTGCCGCTCATCAACGAGGTCGTCGTGCCGGTGGGCTTCAAGGACCAATACAACCGGACCGAGCCGCGCGACGACGTGGCCAACATCGCCGGTTACGTCGTAGACCCGGAGCTGAGCCGTCTGCTGGCCGCCCTCTACGGCCTCAACGTCCCGCCGGCGCCCCGACTCGACCTGGTGGCTGTCATCAGCTTCCTTCCCGGCGCGCTGACGAGCCGCGACGACCTGCAGCCGGCGGACATTCTCCGGCTCAACGTGGCCATCCCGGCGGCCGCGCAAGGGCAAGAGGACCGGCTCGGCGTCATTGGTGGAGACGTGGCGGGGTTCCCCAACGGCCGACGGCCGGGCGACGATGTCGTTGATATCCTCGAGCGGGTCGTGGGCGGGGGTATCCTCGTGGAGGGGTTTGGCGATGAGTTCCCGAACAACGCCCTCAACGACGGCGTCAACGTGAACGATGTAGACTTCCTGACCTCGTTCCCGTACCTCGCAACCCCGCACGAGGGGTTCACGCACGCGCACAACCACGCGCCTGCGCGAGACTGACATGACGGTCTCCGGAAGCCCCGCTTCCGGCGGCCCGTGTGGGCGCCAGCCTTGGGTTGGCGCCCACACGAGCCGAGGTACCATGAAGCCAGTCTACATCATCGTCATCCTGTCCCTCGCGGCGTGCAGCGCGCCCGCGGACCCCGCCGCGCAGGCGTCGCCCCCAGCCCCCCCAGCCCCGACGGCGGCCGCCGAAAAGGCTGGCCCCCCGAAGGCGATGGAAGCCAAGGTCGCGGCCAGATCCCCGGAGCCCTCAGACTGGAAGCCCGCCCAGTTTGCAGAGGAGTGGAAGGCGGTCCGGCAGACGGGAGACGAACAGGAGCGCGCCGGCAAGGGCGCTGCGATGGCCGCGCGCTGGGACAACAAACAGGTGCGCTGGACTGGTGCGGTCGTCGCCGGATTGTGCGCGGGCGCACGCCAGGCGTGTCCCATCAACGTCTTTGAGAAGAACGCGACCCCCGATGCCTGGGCCGTGGGGGGGTTCTTCCCGCGCGCGGCGTTCGATGTGGCCGGCTGGGACGTGATCAAGCGTGGTTGCGCGGGCCAGTCCGAATGCGTCGTGGACTTCACCGCCGACATCGCCGTGGCCAGCACAGACATGGACAGCCCGCTGCGCATGAGCCTCACCAACCCCGTCGTCCACAGCGCGCGCGCGCCAGCCATGGGGGAGAACTGGTTTGCCCGTCCCAAGCCAAAACTGGGCTTTGGGATGGACGACAAGCCTCCGCGGGACAAGGGCAGCTTGCCAACGGGCGCAGGCGCCGTGCCCGCCGCCGGACTGGTCCGCAAGGCTACATTCTGACCAGACCCATCGGCTGCCCCGCTTCTCCACCAGTGGAGCAATGCGGGTCCAGGGCGACTGTCAGCAGCCCGATCGAGTGCCGGTGAGAACGCTTCCCGCGGCCGGGCTCGGCCTCGTTCTCCTGCGCCGGCGCCCCTGCGCGTCGCGAGCGGTGGCGCCTACATGAGCGCCACGACCAGCCCGCCGGCGATTCCAGCCTGGGCTGCAATCAGCGCGGCGGCGAGGATCTGCCGCCGCCTCTCGTCGGGATCGGACTTTGTGACCCCGACATCGGCCAGCGCCTCGCGCCGCCGTTCGTCGCGCCGCGTGCGCCACGACTCCATCAGGCCCTCCGAGTCCACGGGGACCACATGGGCCGCAGGTCCGGCGGCGAAGCCGGTGTTGACGCGGCAGATGCGCACGTTGAGCTCGGTGAGATACTCACCGACGGCGCGCTCGGAGCTCATTCGGGAGATGGCCAGCTCGACCCGCTCTGTGTCGCGGCGGACCTGCAGGGTCTCCGGCAACCACGACGCGTCCTCGCGCGCCATGAAGCTCTGGATCCACCAGGACTCGTTGTAGGTCTTGTCCAGATCCGCCAGCGGTTTGCCAGCGCCCGGCAGGTTCTCAAACTCGCCCCGTGCGCGCGCCTGGGTGATCTGACCCTCGATCCAGCTGCTCCACTCCACGTTGATGGGCTTGCGGTCGGTCATACTCACCTCCTGCCTTTGGGGCTTGGGGATGCCGGCTGGGCCGGCCCTGTTGGTTCGCCGGGAACCTAACCATCGCGCGCGTGCGCGCAAGCGTGTAAGCTTTACCGGATGAACGAGTTTGACCGCGCAACCTCCGTGAGTGCCGTCGGTGACGGCGTTTTCCATGTCGACCTCAGCCCTGACTGGAACGTGGGGCTCATCCCCAACGGTGGGTACCTGATGTCGGTGGTCCTGCGGGCCATGTCCCAGCAGGCGGCTCACCCGGATCCGCTGAGCGCGACGGTCCAGTACCTGCGCCCGTCCAGCAATGGACCGGCGCAGGTATCCGTGGAGGCAATCAAGCGGGGCCGCCAGGTGGACTTTCTGTCCGCCCGCCTGCTCCAGGACGGCAAGGAACGCCTGCGCGCCACCGCGGTGTTTGGCGACCATGCCAGGCCGGGCGGCGCGCTCAATCACCTGACACCCCCCGGCCTGCCCGACCCCGACGACTGCGTGCGCCGCGCACCAAACCCAAAGGCGCCCACCGTCGCCGAGCGCTTTGAGTTTGCCATCCACCCGGAGGACGCGGGCATGTTCCTCGGGTCGCCGACGGGCACAGGGCTGCTACGCGGATGGATCCGGTTCGCGGACGGCCGCGAACCGGACAATCTGTCCATTCCGACCTTTGCCGATTCCTTCCCGCCGCCCGTGTTTCAGGTGCACCCGACCTTCGCCTGGGTTCCCACGTTGGAGCTCGGCATTCATTGGCGTCGCGCGCCTGCGCCAGGGTGGCTCGCGTGCAAATTCACCACGGCGACAATGGCGGGCGGCTACCTTGAGGAAGATGGTCAGATCTGGGACGCACAAGGGCAGATCGTGGCCCTGACGCGTCAGCTCGCCCACATTGAGGTCAAGGAGCGCTGAGCAGCGCCCTGACGCGCGCCTGCATGGCGTCCTGGATGGCGTCGCGCGTCGCGTCGGCGTCGATGACCAGCGCGTAGTCCGCCCGCTTGGCCAGGTCCAGGAAGATGCTGCGCGAGCGCTCGAGCGCCTCGGGGACCTCAAACGTGTCCACGCCGTCGCCGCGTTCCGCACGAATCCGGGCTACGGACACGGCCGCGGGCATGTCGAGGATGAACAGCGCGTCTGGCGCGGGCGCGAACGCCTCGTTTTCGGCCAATAGCGCGTCGGGTTCGAAACCGCGCGCGCCCTGGTACGCCACCGTCGAGAAATAATAGCGGTCCAGAAGGACGATGCGACCCGCGGACAACGCCGGTCCAATCAACTGGGCGACGTGCTCGCGACGATCATCGAGGAACAGGTCCAGCTCCTGGCGTGGCGGCAGACGGCCCTCCACCATCGACCGCCGCAGCTCGCGGCCGTGCGGACCGTCGGTGGGCTCTTTGCTTCGCACTACGTCCAGGCCGGCCCCTTCGAGCCAGGCCTGAAGCGCGTCTGCCTGGGTGCTCTTGCCAACGCCGTCGATGCCCTCAATGACCAGGAGCACGCCGCGCTGCCTCACTTGGAGGCACCCAACGTCGCCTTCACCTCGTCAGCCACGAACTCGTCCGTCAGGTGAAACCGCTCGCGAAACAGCTTGAGGAGCTCCTTTTCGTGCTCGTCGGCGACGCCGTCGGCCAGACACATCTCGACCGCGAGCGTGAACGCTGTCTCGCGCTGCTGTCGGGTGACCATCGCCTTGTCGATGGCGTCCAACCGCGCCTCCATGCCCTCCTGGGCCAGAAGCTCCAGCGCGCGCTCCATGTACACGCCGGCAGTGTCCGGTTGGAGCTCTTCGAAGGCGGCGTGCGTGGCGAGCCGGTCGGCAAACACGTCGAGCTCGGAGGGGTCAAAGTCTCCGTCCGCCGCCGCCATGAGCATCATCACTTCCACGTAGTACTGCTGGACCGAAGCGTGCCCGGCCAGCGCGCCATCGGCTTGGCCGGCCTGCGCAGCCGCGATGACCTCCCTGACCTCTTCCGGCGTGAGCTCGAAGGCCTCGGCGAGC
>CALBXO010000305.1 GCA_937890335.1 uncultured Pseudomonadota bacterium
CGGAAGCCCGCGGGTGAGCGACTGCCAGGTCTTGCCGCCGTCGCTGGTCCGGCAGACGCACAGCGCGGCGTCGAGGGTCGTGCGGCACTCGTCGTTGATGGCGGGCACGACCCACGCGGTCTCGGGGTCTGTGTCGTCTACGGCGACGGCGAAGCCAAACTTCACCGGCCCGTCCTTCTGCCCCACATCCGTCCAGTTGGCGCCACCATCCACCGAGCGATACACGCCGCAGTGGTTCTGCTGCCAGAGCACATCCGGCTCGGTGGGAGACATCACGATGAGGTGTGGGTCCTGCCCCACCTCGGCCGCGGGGTTGGGCAGGAAATCCGCGAAGAGGCCTTTGTTGCGCGGGGCCCAGGTAGCGCCGCCGTCCGTCGTTTCGTACATCCCGCCACAGCTGATGCCGACGAGGATGCGCGCGTCGTCGCGCGGGTCGAATACGATGCTGTGGATTGCGGCGCCGTCGCGCCCTCCGCCAAACCATTGTGTGCGGGTCGGGTGGTTCCACAGCCCCTCCACCAGCTCGAACGGCCCGCCCTCATCGGCAACGAACAGGCCGCCGGGCTCGGTCCCGATGTACACGCGACCGGGGCGGTGCGGATCTGCTGCGATGACCCACAGGTAGTCGGTGGTCGCCGGCTTGCCCTCGCTGACCACGGACCCCTCCGGGTACGACGGCGCCGGCACCTCGCGCCAGGTCTCGCCGTCGTCGTCAGACCGCTGCAGCTTGGTGCCCCAATGGCCGTGATCGAGCGCGGCCCAGAGCGCCCCAGTGGACGGATCGTGCATTGCGTAGCTCACCGGGAGCCCCAAATGACTCGCCGGCCCGGCAGCCCAGCGCGACCCATCCTTGCGAAGTGTGATCAGCCCTTTCCGGCTGCCAATCAAAACGCGTTCTGCCACGTTACCCTCCCGAGAGCGCCTGCATGATGAAGACCTCGGACCCTGCTGGGACCTCGTCCGTCAGATTGGCCCGGTCCGCGATCATCTCGCCGTCCACAAACACGTTGACGTGTTTGCGCAGCCCCCCGGCCTCCGTGACGACGTACGCCGCGATCCCTGGGAACCGCGCGTCCACGGCCGACACGATCTCCGCTACCGTCCCTTCTGGGACGGAGATGGGCTCGAGCGCCGGGAAGAAGCGCCGCAAATGGCGTGTGAATCTGACCTCGACCATGGCCTGCCATTTGCGCAACGTCTGCGCGGCTTGGCAAGGGGGGCCCGTGAGTTGTCCGGTCGAGGGACCGCCGTTACACTCCGACGCATCATGGGGAGTTACATGCACAGAACTGCACGCGTCCTGCTCGGTCTCGGTTTGATCATGACTGTCGGCTGTTCCGACGACACCGCGACGGATCCCGTCAGCGACGGCTGCACGCGTTCGGTGGACTGCGGCGCAGGGCGCGTCTGCCAGCAGGGGGCGTGCGTGGACGCGCCGGACCCGGATGCCGGGGATGACACCGCTGACGGCGACCCCGGCGACGCTGCGGATTCCGACACCGACCCCGGAAACAATGGCAACCCCGATGTGGGCGACGGCGGCGGCAACAATGGCGACCCCGACGTGCCTGCGGACGTGGCCGACATGGGCGAGGATGCCCCGGATGACGTGCCGGACGCGGAGGAGGATGTGGAGGAGGACCTCCCGCTCGAGCCGCGCCCCGAGGTGCTCGAAGGGGGCCTGGGCGTCTACGAGGCCGGCATCCACCAGATCAGGAACTTCATCGTCTTCCGCCGCGGGAACGCCGCCGCCGTGTTCGCCGAGCCCTCCGAGCTGCCCCCGCCGATCCGCACCGTCGAGGGGTGCGACGTGGTCGCGGTTGGCGGCGACGATCCCCCGCCGCCGTTTGGCTACGACGCCGGCATCATCCGAATCACGACCGACACCGAGGAGTTCACCCTGAACCCCGTGGTGGGAGAGGGCGGCAACGTCCAGTACGCGTCGAGCCTCGATGACAGCTACGACGACGTCTATCCCTCCAGCGGCGTCATCGAGATCCGTTCCTCGGGCGGGCGGCACATCCGGGGCTTTGAGGCCATGGTCACCGCGCCCCGCGATCACATCCTGGACGACCCCCTCCCGGACGATACCGTCGCCCACAACGCGGATTTGCCCCTGGTGTGGAGCCCGAACGGCACGGATCTGGGGGTCATCGTGACCATCGCGCCGCTGACCAATACCTACGCGCCCATCGCGGGCCAGGGCATCAGCTGTGCGGTAGATGGCGACTCGGGCGCCTTCACCATCCCAGCCGCCGCGCTGGCGGAGGTCACGGACGGGCCTCGCCTGGCGGTGGTCGTGATCAAGGTCAAGAATGTCGAGTTCGACGCTGGCGACGACACGTTCATCCTCAACGTGACCGCCGCCAGCGGAAACTTCGTGCAGTACTGAGACGAATGATGACACATCGACAAGTCAGCGGACTGATGCTTTGCGCCGCACTGGCGCTCTTCGCCGGATGTAGCGACGACGGTGGCGGGAACACCGCCGACAACAACGGCGCGAACAACGGGGCCAACAACGGCAACAACGGCGCCGATGCCGGTAACAACGGCAACAACGGCAACAACGGCAACAACGGCAACAACGGCGCGAACAACGGCGCGAACAACGGTGCCGACGCTGGCAACAACGGAAACAACGGCAACAACGGCGTCGAGGACACGGACCTGCCAGATGTGCCCGATGTGCCGCCCGACGCCGAAGACGACACCGGAGATGCCGACGTGCCGGACGTGCCGGACGTTCCGGTGGACCCGGTCCCCGAGAGCCTGGAATTCCATTGGTCCAACACGCGTCCGGGGGACCGCGTGACCTTCGGTCGCACGATTGTCGTCGAGATCGAAGATCCGGGGATGGCGGTGCCGACCAATTGGCAGGAGGAGCAGTATTGGAACGACCGGTTCCCGGCGACGATGTACCACATCGGCCTCGACGGCGAGCGCAGCGAAGTCCGCCTGTTCCAGGATTGGAAGCCGCACGATCCTGAGTTCCGTTTCCGACCGCAGATTCAGATCTCGCCGCCCCCCTTCGGCTGGCCCAAAGCCTCCGCCATGGAGCTGCACCTGGATCTGGGAGGTGACGAGCCTCACATCATCCCGTTCCGCACCTTGCCCCTGCAGTACGACACCTTCCGCGAGCTCACGCTCACGCTGCCCGCGCGCGATTGCTATGGATGCTTCCCGTACGACGTGGACCTGTTTGTGTACCTGCCGCCCGGCTACATCGACGCGGACAACCCTGAGTTCAACAACCCGGCACCCCACCTGGGCGACCGTGAATTCGGCGACCCCGTCGGTGGCAGCGCCGACCAGCGCTACCCGGTCACGTACCTGATGCACACGGCGGGCGAGTACCAGAACAACCGGTCCCTGGCGAACAGCGCCGGCATCCGCATGGCCTGGGGCCTGATGGAGCCGACGATCTTTGTGCTCGCCAACGCGCGCCTGAGCAGCCAGGACTGCGCCCGCGAGCCCCAACTCAACGGGCAGCGGTGCCACACGCGCTTTGTCGGTCTGTGGCGCAATGACGAGACCATCTACTCCTACATGAACATGCTCGCCGACGACATGCGCCCCTTCCTGGCGCAGCACGTCCGCGTCCGCGGAACCCAAGACGGCGAGATTCTGGATACGGAGATCTTCCGGCGCTCCCACTCCTTGTACGGCCTGTCCGCCGGCGGCTACGGCGTGCTGGTCAACGCGTTTGGCCGACCGGACGCCTGGTATGCCACGGTCTCCGTGGTGCCCGGCGTGGTCAGTGGGTACAGCCCCTACGCGCACTATGGGATCGACGGTCGGACCAGGGACTGGCTCTGCCCGGCACCCGGCAACCACGAGTACCCCTTGGAACGTGTTGGTCTGGGGTACCGGGACTACACCGGCGTAGACCCAATCACG
>CALBXO010000306.1 GCA_937890335.1 uncultured Pseudomonadota bacterium
GAGCATTATTGTCCGGCCTACAACACGGGCAAGGCGCTCAACCCGATGATGATCGTGCACAACATCAAAGAGCACCTGCGCGAGAAGGGCGACGGCGACGGCCTTCACACCCTGGCCTGGCCGGACAGCGCGGACGGTTCGCCCAATCTCCTCGGCGGCATCATCACCGCCGAAGAGCTGTGGGCGTGCACCACCTGCGGCGCCTGCGTTGGCAATTGCCCGGTGTTCATCGAACACGTCGACACCATCGTGGACATGCGCCGCCATCTCGTGCTGACCGAGTCCGAGGTCGCACCCGAGGTCGTGCGGACCTTCCGGAACATCGAGGACAATGGGAACCCGTGGGGCCTGAGCTCCAGCTTCCGGGCCGACTGGGCCGAGGGCATGGACATCCCGCTGCTCAGCGAGCTGGATGAAGTGCCCGAGTACTTGTTCTTTGTGGGTTGCGCAGGCAGCTACGACGACCGGCAGAAGAAGGTGACGCAGGCGTTCGCCCGCGTCCTCAAGGCCGCCGACGTGAGCTTTGCCATCCTGGGCGGCGAGGAGAAGTGCACGGGCGACCCGGCGCGCCGAATCGGCAACGAGTACCTCTACGAGATCTGCGCGAAGGCCAATGTGGACACGCTCAACAAGTACGGCGTGACCAAGATCATCACGACGTGCCCGCATTGCTTCCACACCATCGGCAAGGAGTACCCGCAGATTCACGGGAACTACGAGGTGCTGCACCACAGCGAGATCCTGGCTGAGCTGCTGCGCACCGGCCGCATCACGCTCAAGGCTGGCACCGCGCGCAAGGTCACGTACCACGACTCCTGCTACATCGGCCGCTGGGCGGGGATCTACGATCCGCCCCGCGACATCATCGACGCCATCCCCAACGCCACGCGCGAGGAGATGGAGCTCAACAAGGTCCAGAGCTTCTGCTGTGGCGCCGGCGGCGGTCGGATGTGGATGGAGGAGGAGCATGGCCAGCGTATCAACTACGCGCGCACGGACCAGGCGCTCGCCACCAACGCCGACGTCGTCGCCGTAGGCTGCCCGTTCTGCCTCACGATGCTCGACGACGGCGTCAAGCATCGCGGTGCGGACGACGTGAAGCTGATGGACCTCGCTGAGCTCGTTGACCAATCCATGTAGAGCCGCAACGCGGCAAGCCCTGGGAGAAGTAGATGGGAAAGGTCGTCGGTATCGATCTCGGCACCTCGAACTCAGTCGTGTCGGCCGTCATTGGCGGCCAGCCGACGGTCATCCCCGATGAAGAGGGCAACCGGATCCAGCCGTCCATCGTGAGCTTCCTGCCCGGGGGCGAGGTGGTCGTGGGCCACAAGGCCCGCGCGCGCAAGGTCATCGACCCGCTCAACACCGTCTACTCCATCAAGCGCCTCATCGGCCGCCCGTTCTACTCGGAGCAGGTCCGCATTGCGCAGAGCCACTACCCCTACCAGGTGGTCTGCGGCAGCGACAACAACCCCAAAGTCTTCGTACAGGGCCAGGAGTTCTCCCCCGAGGAAGTCTCCGCGATGGTCTTGCGCCGGATGAAGCAGATCGCGGAGAACCACCTCGGACAGGTGGTCGACCGCGCCATCATCACGGTGCCGGCCAACTTCAATGAGGCCCAGAGATACGCGACCAAGGCCGCGGGCGAGATCGCCGGCCTGGACGTACTGCGCATTCTCAACGAGCCCACGGCCGCGGCTCTGGCCTACGGCTACGGACACGACAAGCGCGAGAACGTCGCCATCTACGACTTTGGCGGCGGCACCTTCGACATCACGATTCTGAGCCTGCGCGGCAGCGTGTTTGAGGTGCTCAGCACGGCCGGTGACACCTACCTCGGCGGTGACGACTTCGACAACCGCCTCGTGGACTATATGGTCGCCGCCTTCCAGCACAAACACGGCTACGATCTTGGTTCCGAGATCGTGGCGCTGCAGCGCCTGCGGAACATCGCAGAGCGGCTCAAGTGCGAGCTGAGCGAGAAGGACAAGGTCGCGGTTCACATCAAGGAGATCATCCCAGGCTCCGTGACTCCGGTCATGCTGAGCTTCTCCATCTCGCGCGAGGGCTTCAACGACCGCTGCGGCGACATCGTCAAGCGCACGTTTGGCGTCTGCGACGAAGCCATGCGACTGGCACGGATGACCACCAGCCAGATCGACCACGTCGTGCTCGTCGGAGGCACGACCCGTGTGCCGATGGTCTGCAATCTGGTCACCTCGTACTTCAGCCAGCCGCCCGTGGACAACGTCAACCCCGACGAGGTTGTCGCCGTGGGGGCCGCGATCTACGCCTCCTCGCTGGACGAGCAGTTCTACGCCCCGCCGAGCCTGCCCGAGACGGTCAAACGTGAGGCGGCCCAGTGGGACAACGTCCCGTCGTACGACGGCGAGATCATGTACGAGGACGACGGCGCCGGCTACGAGCCGCCGTCGTTCGGGGGCGGGCAGGCGCTGCTCATCGATGTCACACCCCGCGGTTTGGGCGTCGCCACCGCCGGTGGCTTCTGCGACATCGTCATTGAGCGCAACGAGAACATCCCCACGGAGCGTCGCCGGATCTTCGGCACCAACCGGGACAACCAGGATCAGGTCCGCATCCAGATCCTGGAGGGCGAATCGCGGCAGGCATCGGAGAACAGCAAGCTCGGCGAGCTGCTGCTGACAGGGATTCGCCCGTCGTTCCGCGGCGATGTCCAGATCGAAGTCATCTTCGAACTCGACACCAGCGGGATTCTGAACGCTACCGCCGTGGATGTGGAGACGGGCCGTCGGCAGACCGCTCGCCTTCAATTGCACGGCAATATGGACCCGGACGAGGTCCGCCGCCTGGCCCTGCGCCAGGAGCGCACGACCCTCCTCAACGACCTCCCCGACTACCTGCCCTGACCATGAGCGCGCCCATCATCCTTCTGGCCGCCGGCGACCCACAGGTTCTCATGGGACTCATACAGGAGTTTCCTCGGGAGCGGTGGCACCCCATGGCCGCCAAAGATGGGCACCAGGTGGCGCGGGCGCTCGATGGCAAGCAACTGCACATCGCCGTCGTGCACGAACAGCTCGGGGACATGCCCGGCCGCAAGCTGTGTGCGTGGCTCAAGAAATACCGGCCCTCGACTCCGATTGTCGCGCTGACGACGGGCCTGCCCGACGCCGATCACAGCGCGCAGCCGTGGGACGCAGCCCTGCGCTACCCCTGCGCCGCCGGGGTCTTGCACGACGTCGCCGCAGGCGCGCTCCACGCAGCGCGCGACATCGCGCCCGCGCGAGAACGATTTGTCCTGGCAGTTCGGAGCCGCGCGTCACAGCTGGACGAGCAGGACTATTTCGCCCTGCTTGGCCTGCCCCGGGGCGCCGACCAGCACCAGCTGCGCGCGGCGTACGACAAGCTCAGCCTGCGCTTTCACCCCGACCGACACCCCTACCTGCGCGGGCACGACGGCGAAGCGGACTTGAACGCGCTCTACAAACGGATCGGCGAGGCCTACAGGGTCCTGAGCGACCCGGAGAAGCGCCCCGTCTACGACAAGCAGCTCGCCGGAGGCACGCTGCGGTACGACGAGACCCAGCGCGAGAAGGTGGGCCCAAAGTCGATTGAGGACCTGTCGGACAACCCGATGATCAAGAAGTTTCTCAAGCTCGCGCACACGGCGCACGCCACCGGGAACCGTGCCGCCGCCATCCAGAATCTCAAGTTCGCGCAGAGCATGGAGCGCGACAACGCGGACATCGCAGCCAAGATCGCTGAGATTGAGGCTGGCGGGTGAGCCTCGGGCTTTGGGTGGAAGAACTGGCGCTGCTGCCCCACCCGGAAGGTGGCTATTACCGCGAGACGTACCGCTCCGACTCCTGCACCATAATCTACTTCGCCCTGGGCCCCGGCGATGTGTCGCACTTCCACCGGATTGACCGAGACGAGATCTGGTTCTGGCATGCGGGAGCGCCCCTGGCGGTCCACACACTTGCCCCGCGGGCAGACCACATGCTGTGCGCCCAACACCCCCAATTGCTGGTCCCGGCAGGGGTGATTTTCGGCGCCACCGTCCCATCTGGCGCCTCCGCGCTGGTCTCCTGCGTCGTCTCGCCCCCCTTTCATTTTGCCGGGTTCGAGCTGTGCGGCCGCCGCGAGTTGCTGGCGGCCTACCCCGACGAGGCCGCGCTTGTGACTCGCCTGACCGCGCCGCCCCACTGAGGAGCGCCGCGGCAGGACCGCAGGTCTGGCCGCAGCCCAAATCGGGGCGCTGGCGGAGCCGTCGAGCCCGCTGAACACCGGTGTACAAATCCAGCGCTCGCTTGACGCCACGCGTCATCTGGGGCACCCGGGCGGCGGCGGAACACCCCGCCGACGAGACGAATCATGCAAGACTTTCGAAACATCGCGATCATCGCCCACGTCGACCACGGCAAGACGACCCTGGTGGACGGCCTGCTCAAGCAGTCCGGCACCATCGCAGCCCACAAGGAGCTGCAGGACCGCGCCATGGACTCCAACGACCAGGAGCGCGAGCGCGGCATCACGATCCTGAGCAAGTGCACCTCCATCGCGTGGGGCACGCACCGCATCAACATCGTGGACACTCCGGGCCACGCCGACTTTGGCGGGGAGGTCGAGCGCGTCCTGAAGATGGTCGACTCGGTGCTGCTGCTTGTGGACGCCTTTGAGGGGCCGATGCCCCAGACAAAGTTCGTCCTCAACAAGGCCCTCCAGCTCGGCCTGCGCCCCATCGTCGTCATCAACAAGGTGGACCGCCCGGACTCCCGTCCCGACGTGGTCGTGGACCTGGTGTTCGATCTCTTCGCGAACCTCGGCGCCGACGACCACCAGCTCGACTTCCCGGTCGTGTACGCGTCCGCCAAGCACGGCTACGCGGGACTCGACATCGACACATTGGACACTGAGGGCAACCTCGACGCCCTCGTCGAGACCGTGCTCCGCCACGTCCCCGCCCCCGCCGCCGACGCCAGCGCCCCTCTGCGGATGCAATTGGCCACCCTGAGCTACAACGAGTACCTGGGACGGCTCGCCGTTGGGCGGATCTACGAGGGCACGATTCGGCAAGGGCAGGAGGTCGCGCTCGTTCGGCGCGACGGGACCATCTCCAAGTGCAAGGTCTCCAAGCTGTTTGGCTTCGACGGCCTCGAGCAGGTGGGGATCGAAGAGGCTGTGGGCGGCGACATCGTCGCGGTGGCCGGCCTCCAGGGCGCGCTGCCGGGGGAGACGGTCTGTCACCCGGACCACATCGTCTCCATGCCGCTCATCGAGATCGACGAGCCGACCGTCACCATGCGGTTCATGGTCAACAACTCACCCTTCGCCGGCCAGGACGGGAAGTACGTGACGAGCCGCCAGATCAAGGCCCGCCTTGACCGCGAGCTCGAGCACAACGTCAGCCTGCGCGTGGAGCTCACCCAAACCGCCGACGCCTTCCAGGTGTCCGGTCGCGGCGAGCTGCATCTCAGCGTGCTCATCGAGACCATGCGGCGGGAGGGCTACGAGA
>CALBXO010000307.1 GCA_937890335.1 uncultured Pseudomonadota bacterium
TCGACGGGACCGAGGTGGGCCTCACGCCTGAGATGGTGGGCGAGGACACCGACGTGGACAGGGGCCACTTCGTCCCCGATATGAACCCTGGCACCACCACCGACCCGCGCAACCCAGACACCGACGGTGACGGTCGCCGCGACGGCGCCGAGGACACCGACGGCAACGGACGCGTGGACCCCGGTGAATCAGACCCGAACCGGCGCGACAGCCGCCGGGATGCCCCCCCCGGCGACACCGACAATGGTCCGCAGGACGGTCCCGTGGTCGAGGAGCCTGAGGTCGCACCCAGCGACGAGGACGATGGCCTGGTGATGGCGCCCGGACCGCGTGATGGACACCAGACCCCGGCGCCCGTGGGCGGCGACGATGAAATCGATACCCATGTGCCGACCGACGACGACGGCGAGACCCCGGTGGACACGAACTGGGAGAGCCCGGACGAGGCGCAGACGGGCGGCGGCAACGGCTTCGCCGGTGACGTACCCAGCTGTGGCTGCTCACAGCCCGGCGCGCCCGCTCGCCTGCCCCTGGGCGGCGTGCTCGGAGCGCTCCTGCTCGGAGGCTTCTTTCTCCTCCGCCGGCGCGGTTAGACCCGCCTGCGTCCCAAGCGAGAACGGCACCGCTCAGACGGTGCCGTTCTCGCTTCTTGCGACCCTTTCCAGTTCGAGCGGACTACAGCCGCTCGACAATCGTCACATTGGCCTGCCCGCCACCCTCACACATGGTCTGGAGGCCGTAGCGTCCGCCCGTGCGATGCAGCTCCCAGATCAGTGTGGACATCAACTTGGTGCCGGTCGCACCCAGCGGATGCCCAAGCGCAATGGCGCCACCGTTGGGATTGACCTTCTCCATGTCTGGCTGGAGCTCCTTCTCCCAGGCGAGCACCACGGAGGCGAACGCCTCGTTGATCTCAATGGCGTCCATATCGTGGATGGACATCCCCGTCTTCTTGAGCGCGTGGCGGGTCGCCGGGATGGGCGCGGTCAACATGAGCAGTGGGTCGTCGCCGCGACAACTGAGATGGTGAATTCGCGCGATGGGCTCCAGGCCGTACTCCTTGAGCGCGCGCTCACTGACGACGAGCAACGCGGAGGCGCCGTCTGAGATCTGGCTGCATACCGCCGCAGACATCCGTCCGTCCGGTACCAGCGTCTTGAGCGACGCCAGCTTCTCCATGGTGGATCCGCGTCGCACGCCCTCGTCCGTCGTGCACTCGCCAAACGGTACGATCTCGCGGTCAAAGCGGCCCTCGTCAATCGCCCGGGCGGCGCGGGCATGGCTCTGAAGCGCAAAGCGCTCCATGTCCTCGCGGGAGATGTCCCACTTCCTGGCGATGTTCTCCGCACCCGTGAACTGCGACACAGGCTCGGTCCCAAACCGCTCGACCCAACCCACAGAACCCAGGAACGGGTCGGCAAACCCGAGGTCCTTGGCCACTCGCCACGCCGACCCAATCGGGATGGCGCTCATGTTCTGCACGCCGCCGGCGACGATGACGTCCGCGGTCCCACTCATCACACCCTGCGCCGCAAAATGCACCGCCTGCTGGGAGGACCCACACTGCCGGTCAATGGTGACACCCGGCACATGCAGCGGCATGCCGGCGGCGAGCCAACAGGTCCGCGCGATGTCACCGGCCTGGGGTCCGATCGTGTCCAGGCAGCCAAAAATGCAGTCGTCCACTACGGCGGGGTCGAGATCCGTCCGCTCAAACAATGCCTTGATCACATGGGCGCCAAGGTCCGCCGGGTGAACCCCGGCCAGGGAACCCTTGCGGCGACCAATGGGCGTCCGCAGCGCGTCGACAATATAGGCTTCAGGCATGATTCCTCGTCAGGTGGCGAGCCAGGTCGGCCCTGTGCGCGTCTGAAGTTCCGAACGTATGGGCCAGCGCCCAGGTTCGCTTCATGAACAGATGAAGGTCGTATTCTGTGGTGTAGCCAATGGCCCCGTGCACCTGGAGCGCTTTACGGGCGGCCAGCAGCGCGGCATCGGAGGCCAGCGACTTTGCCATGGCGGCGTGGGCCGCCGCCGGCAGCTCGTCGAGATCAGTGTCTTCCGGGTGGTCGAGCGCCCAGGCGGCCCGTGTCACCACGGGGCCTACGAACTCCAAGGCCAGGCGGGCGTCCACCAGGTGGTGCTGCACAGCCTGAAAGCTCCCGATCGGCTTGCCAAACTGACGGCGCACCGACGCGTACTCCACGGCCATGTCCAACATTCGGCGGCCGAGCCCAGCCAGAATTGCGGCCGCTCCTACGACCCCGTGCAGGGAGGTGAGCGCACCGGTCGTCGCCCGAAGGCGACGGCTCTCGTCGACCGAGTGGACCGCTTCCTCGAGCGAGCCTCCCAGAATCTCGTCGGCGTCGTCGGCGCACAACAGCGGCTCGCCCTGGGCGACGAGAATGAGCCGCTCACCGGTGACCACATCGCACAGGCGCGGGTCAGAGCCCAGGTGAGGCACTGTCACGGCGGCCACTTCCAGGAGCGGCTCGGGCAGCGCGACATAACCGGCTTCTTCCAGCACCAGACACAGCTCGACCATACCGAGTTCCAGCCCGCCCACGGACTCGGGCGCACACACGCCCAACAGGCCGTTGTCCGCCAGCGTCTTCCAAAGCCCGGGGATGCGGCCATCGCCGGCCCACGCTTCGCGCAGCCGCTCGGGCGAGCACTCGCCGCGCAACAGATCGCGGGCCGCATCGCGCAACATGGTCTGGTCTTCGGAGAGGGCGAATCGCACGTCTATTTCCTCGGCAGACCGAGGACCCTCGTCGCGACGATGTTCCTCTGAATCTCGTTGGTGCCGGCGTAGATAGGACCGGCCAGAGCAAACTGAAAGCCCTTGTTCCATTCGCTGAACTTCTCGGCCGCCGGGCCGAGGGCCATCATCGCCACCTCGTGCATCTCCACGTCGAGCTCCGACCAGAACAGCTTGCTGAGGCTGGACTCGGCCCCGACCGAGACGCCGGCTTCCATCTTGGCCGCCATGCCATAGGTATAGAGCCGGTATGCCTGCGCCTTGGCCCACAGACCCGCAACCCGCGGCGTCGGTCCACACAGCTCGAGAAGACGGTTCGCCGTGGCCATGAACCGCCCCGGGCTGCGCAGGCTCATCCCACGCTCAGAACTTGTTGTGGCCATGGCCACGCTCCAGCCATCATTCACGGCGCCAATGACCTGCGTGTCCGGCACAAAGACGCTGTCACAGAAGACCTCGGCAAAACCCTCGTCGCCGTCGAGACGTTCGACCCCTCGCACGCTCACGCCCGGCGAGTCGAAATCCATCATGAAGTACGTCAGGCCGCGGTGGCGCGCCTCTTCCGGGTCGGTCCGAAACAGGCCGTACATTCCATGGCAGAACGCCCCGCGGGTACACCAGGTCTTCTGCCCGCTCAGCAGCCAGCCACCTTCCGTGCGTTCGGCCTTGCTGCGGACGCTGGCCAGATCGCTGCCACTGCCCGGCTCGGACCACCCCTGTCCCCAGAGGTATTCACCCGCCGCCATCGGCTTCAAAATACGTTGTTTTTGTTCGTCGGTGCCGAACTCGAAGATGGTGGGAGCGAGCAGAAAGATCCCGTTCTGCGTAACCCGCTGCGGGCCGCCAACTCGGTAGTACTCTTCCTCGAAAATCAGCCACTCCACCAGGCTCGCGGCGCGGCCCCCGTATGCCCTGGGCCACGAGACCACAGCCCAACCAGCGTCAAAGAGCTTCTTCTCCCACAGCAGATGGAGCGCAAAACCGTGGCGCGTGTCTCCGCTCGGCAGGTTGGTCGGCACATTGGCCTCGAGCCAGGCCCGGGCCTCGGCGCGAAAGGCGCGCTGGGCGGCTGTGAACTGAAGGTCCACCTCAGCCCATCCCCTTCTTCATGGACTTGGCGTCCTGGCCCTTGAGGTGGTCTTCGCTCGTCAACGCGTTGTGCGCGTGCGCCAGGTGGTGCAGTCCGTAGGCGTTGTCGATGGACGCCCGCAGTCCCATCGCATCCTCGCTGAAGTTGATGGCGCGCTTGGCCAACGCGAGGGCAAAACGTGGTTTTTCGGCGACACGAGCGGCCACAGCTGCCGTCTGCGCTTCCAATTCATCGCGCGGCACAACCCGGTTGATCATGCCGATCTCGTACGCTCGCGAGGCCGGAATCCGGTCACCCAGGAACAGGAACTCCTTGGCCAACCTCGGGTTCATCGCAAAGGAGTGCGCAAAGTACTCGACCCCCGGAACACCCATGCGCAGCACCGGGTCGGCGAAGAACGCGTCGTCGCTGGCGATGATGAGATCGCAGACCCACACCAACATCAGGGCACCCGCGATGCACGCTCCGTGCACCATGGCGATGGTGGGCTTGGGCAGCTCGCGCCACCTGCGGCACATGCCGAGGTAGAGCTCCGCCTCGCGCACGTACATCGCCTCGGCGCCATCGCGACCCTCGTGCTCCCAAAACTGCGTCGCGCGTCGATCAAAGCTCTTGTCGATGTCGCGACCTGGGGTGCCGATGTCGTGTCCGGCCGAGAAGTGCTTGCCCGCACCGCCAAGGACGATGACCTTCACGTCGTCGTCGGCAACTGCACGGTTGAACGCGTCGTCGAGCGCAAACGTCAGCGCCGCGTTCTGCGCATTTCGGTACTCGGGCCGGTTGAGCGTCAACCACGCGACGCCGTCGCGCACATCGTACAGGACGAGATCGGTCACGCTGCCACCTCTTGCGTCACGCGGCGCAACCCGTCGAGCCGAGCCAGCGCCACCTCGGCCTCCGCCATCAGCTCCTCGAGCATCTCCGCGACGCTGGGAAGCGCGTCGATGTTCCCCGCGATCTGACCTGTAGGAAGAATGCCGACCTCAGGGCGACCATCCACCATGGATGCTTTGGTGAGCATCGGCGCATTGGCGGCCATGGCCAGCTGCGACCAGGTCAGCTCCTGCGTCTTGCGCATCGCGAGACCCTCGCGCAGCAATTCGCCCAGCGGCGTGCCCGTCAAACTCCTGAATTTCAGTGCATTCGCGGCAGCTTTCGGAAAACGTGTCAGCGCACTCGCCTTCTCCAGCGCGTCGATGACTGCGGTTCGAATGACCCGCTGCGGATGACCGTCGATGGCTTTGGTGACCACGGTATCCCGCGGCCCAGCCTCCAGGTACCGCGCCTTGGTCGCGTCCGGGACTGTGCTCTCCCTGGTGAGTAGAAACCGCGTCCCCATGGCGATGCCGTCGGCCCCATAGGCCAGCGCGGCGGCGAGCCCTCGACCGTCCTTGAATCCTCCGGCCCCGAGCACGGGAATGTCCACGGCGGCCGTCACCGACGGCAACAGGATGCTGGTCGGGATGGGCCCGGTATGTCCGCCCCCCTCGTGCCCCTGGGCAATCACCGCGTCCACGCCCCATCCCTGCATCTTCACGGCGTGCCGCTCCGCGCCGATCGTCGGCATCGTGAGAACACCTGCTTCCCGGCATTGGTCAATGAGGTCGCGGCGCGGCGCACCCGCAAAGCTGGTGAGTCGAACACCCTCGCGCACGACCAGCGCAATGCGGGCCCCCGCGTCCGCCTGGTCTGCGCGCAGGTTCACGCCAAAAGGTGCGTCGGTACGCGATTTCACCTCGGCAATGGCGGCCTCGAGCTCGGGAAAGGTCATCGTGGCCGCGGCCAGAATACCAAACCCTCCGGCCGCGCTGGTCGCGCTGGTCAGCCGCGCCCCGGACACCCACCCCATTCCAGTCTGAACCACGGGGTACTTGCAGCCGAGCAGGTCGCAGACACGCGTGTGAATCATGCGCTCAGCTCCTGGAGAATCGTCGCTTCCTCCGTGGTCGGCGGCCGGGTCGTCGGCACATCGTCCGGAATCACAAGCGCAAACCCTGTCTTCTCCTGCACCGTGGCCACATCCACGCCAGGGTGCAGGCTGCGCAGCCGCATACGTCCATCCGCTGTCTCAAAGTCCATCACACACAGGTTCGTGACCACCCGTCGAATCTCGTGGAACGGCCCGCGGTCGGGGCGGTTGTTCCCAACGCCCGACACGTAGTCCACCTCGGGCACGAAGACCCGCGCGTTGTGGTTGGGGACGAAATAGCTGGTCGGGTGGTTCACCGTATTGCCCGGCGCACCCCGCGGCCCCAGCAGCTGCACCTTGGGCTTGAGATACTCCCCGAGGCTGGCGATGTTCTGGTTGCCAAACTGGTCAATCTGGCTCGCGCCCATGAGCACATGCCGCCGCCCCGACCACACCTGATCAAAAACCTGCCGGTAGGTCATACGCGATTCCGTCACGTCACCGACGGGGTCCGCCAATAATGTGCACTCGCCGTCGCTGATCATCAGGTCCG
>CALBXO010000308.1 GCA_937890335.1 uncultured Pseudomonadota bacterium
GTTGTTCGCGCCGTTGTTCGCGCCGTTGTTCGCGCCGTTGTTCGCGCCGTTGTTCACGCCTTCACAGACGCATTCGGACCAGCGCTCGCCCGAATCCTCGCAGGTCTGGGCACCACTCTGGGAGTCTTCGCAGGTGCAGGCCTGCGTAGCGCCGGGGACACACGCCCCACCACCATCGGCGCCGGGATTGTCGTCGCTGCAACCACCGAGGACTGTCAGGGCAAGAGCAAATAGAGTGAAAAACCTGAGCGTCATCTGAGCTGCCTCCGTTTGGTTCACCGCAATGCTGGCAGAATCCAACGCCACCTCCAAGCTCATTTCCCAGTCGGAGCTTCGAATCCGGCTTCGAATCGGCGTCGAAGTTCGCGACGACGCAAACGCTGCGCGCCGCCGCCGCCGCGGCCCCAGGTACGACCTGCCGCGGCAGACTACGGGTTCGGGTCAACCACGGGACCGGTCGGCGACGGGAAGTCAGCGCCGACCCCCTGGATCGCCACGTCCGTGAACAGCCATCGCGCCGCCGAGGAGAGGTCGCCACGCTCGAGACAGTGCGCGGCCATGGAGCGTCGCGCCCGCTCCGTGCCGCCCTCGGCCTCGGTGTGCGAGCGCTGCAGCGCGACAGTGGCCAGTTCGTACTCGTCCAGCGCCACCAACCGGGCACCGAGCGCCCCAAATCCAAAGGACGGGGGTGTGGCGGCCTGCACGTAGGCACGCACCGCGGCGGCCATCAAATCGCGAATGTCGGACCAGGCGACCCACTGCCCCAGCAGCACCGGCACGGCGACAGCCCACGCCGCCTGCCCATGCGGCGACTTCGTCTCCGGCGCGCTCGCTGCCTGGCAGATCCGCTTGGCGAGCTCCAACTCCGGCCCGCAGCGCAACAGGCAGGCCAGCTGGGCCAGGACAACGGAGTCGGCCGGTGTGGACGCAGTCGGAGCGACCAAAAGCGCCGCGGGCAGGGCCCGGCCCAGTCCCTGTCCATCGCCCGGCTGCGCCAGGTGGACGGCGACCTTGTAGTAGGCCTCGGCGTCTCCTCCCGGCGCCGCCTCGAGAAGCTGCTCCAGGTGACCGACGGTCGCGACGCCTCGGCGACCAATGACCTCATGCAGCTCCGCGATGAGGGCCAGGTGGGCGCGCAGGGACCGGGGGGCCCCCGTCGCACGCGCCAGCGCGAGTGCGCGGTCGTGTTCAGTTGGGTAGTAGCGCCAGTCGAGGCTGCGCAGGTAGTCGGCCAGAATGTAGGCAATCTGGGGGTGGGTCTCCGGTCGGCACGAAGATTCGAGGAGGTCCAGGCCACGCAGCCTCGTGATGGACGACGACGCGTGGAGCCACGCGTGCGCGACCGTAAGCCGGTAGGGCTCTGCCAGTTGAGCCACCCGGTCGCGGCGGATGTCCTCCACTGCATGAAGGGCTGCCGCGCACGCCTCGGCGCGGTTCCCCCCGTATCGCAGCCAGAGCGCGGCCTTGCGCACCCGGAGCACCGTGTCCCATTGCCGCCGGGCGCCGACGTGCCCAGCCGCGGCCAGCGCGACATCGTACGCATCCAGCGCGCGAACGAGGAGATCGGGCTGGGGTTTGCCGGACAGGGAGACCTGGGCGTCCAACGCCCTGGCTGCCGCGTAGGCCGGTCGCGGATCGCCGGGAAACCAGCGGCTCAGCAGCTGAGCAAGACAGCGGGCCAGCTCCCACGCACGCTCCTCGAGAAGCCTGCTGACCAGCGCACGATAGTTTCCGTACTGCGCGCGCTGCCCGTCCAGGTCCGACGCCTGAACCTCCGTCAGCGCCGTGATGGCCTCGCCCAGCGCGGGACAGTCGGCCCCCAGTCCAGGAGCCGCTGCGAGAACGCCGAACCAACCGCGGCGCGCCAGCGCGCTGTTCAGTCCGCGGCGCCGGAGGTCACGGGCCTGGCCGGCAAAGCCCATCGCTGCCGACGCAATGTCCCCGCCCTCCAATTGCACTTCTGCCAGCGCGTAGGCTGCCTCCGCCCTCGCCTCGATGACCCTGCGCTTGAGGTCGAACACCATGTCACGACGAGACGAGCCCGATGGAGGGGAGCCTCTCGAGGCGCTTCTCCAACTTGCGCAGCCCACCGTGCACCTTTTCCAGCGCGGCGCGCATGGCTGCGCCCCCAACATCCGGGTCGATCTGCTCCAACGGAATCAACACTTCGGTGTTGAGGCCGTCGAGAATCGCGAGCTTCTCCGCGCGCTGAATGGCGCGCGTCTCCTCGTTCTCACTGAGCGTCAGAATGGCGAGGTTCTCCTGCAGGTCGCGCGCGACGCTGTGGGCCAACCGGAACCTGCGACGCAGCGTCTCCGGGTCTTCCGGGTCGCTGTAGCTGGCGTCCTCCTGGTTCAGAGACTCCACAATCGCCTGGGCCTGCGAGTACGCGCGCCGCCACGCCTGGGCGTCGGCGCGCTCGTAGGCCTGCCCTCCCCGGCTCTCCAACTCCGCCAGTCTGGCGGTCCACTCGTCCGCCCCGAGGCCCAGGCACTTTTCACCCGGGTCCCGGAAGACGCGCCGCCGCACCTGGTTGAGCCGCCATTCAAACCGGTCATAGGTCGGCGACAGCGCGTGCGCCTCCGAGCTGAAATCCTCCAGAAGGTCTTCGAGTCTGGAAACCAACACCTGGAGTTTGTCCGGATCCGTCCTCGCCGCCTCGCGAATCCCAGCCTTCAGATACTCGACCTTCTCGCGCACCCAGGCAGCCTCACCGCCCCACAGGCCCGCTGAGACCTCGTCGGCGCGCTCAAGGACGGCCTCCACCTCCTCCCAGCTCTTCTGCGTGTCCGCACCCGGCGGCTCGATGTTGGCCCAGAACACCTGGTCGGCGATCGCGCCCTCCGCGACCATTGTCAGGGAGTCGTCGACGCTGATCTTCACATCCACGGGCGTATGGATGGGCAGCTCGCGCGGAACTTCAAGGTGGATCGTTCGGATGGGCATGCGGTTCTGGAGGAGCCGTAGAATCACCGCCCCGCTCTGGTCCGCCGTGTAGAACCGGTGGCGAACCTCCGCAGGCAAGCTGGTTCCCTTCTCCACCAGCATCGCCCTTCCGCGCTTCCCGAGTTTGACGACCTCCAGATAGATGTCCTTGGCCAGCACGGTCGGATTGCTCAGCGCGCTTCCCGTCGCGCGGACATCGCCCCCGCGGTAGATCCCAATCGGGAACTCTGCCGCTCCCACGCGCAGCCCAAAGTGATAGAGGCCCTCGTCGGGAAGCTCGATGTTTGCGAAGCGGAATCGCCCGTCCTCCACTTCCACCTCGGCCACCAACTCCGGCTTTTCAGGGTCTGTGATGTCGGACAAGGCGGCAGTCTTCGCTTCTCCGGTCACGCGACCCACCAGCCGCCCTGTGGCCTTGCGCGTCGTCAACGACGAGGTCAACGTCACGGCCACGTCGGCTTCGTCGTCGCCCAGCGTCAGCCCCCCGAGGTTCGCCGCGTGGATCGCGGCGCCCAAGGCCACGCAGGTGTCGGGCTCATCGAGGGTGGGTCGTTCCGCCTTGCTCCTGCTGGGCCCGCAGAACGCGTCGGTGACCAGCTGCTGGACCAGGGGGACACGGGTACTTCCGCCGACCAACAGTACGACATCGATGTCTTCGAGACCGACGTCGGCGGCCTTTTTGGACAGAGCCAGCGCCTCCTTGCAGCAGGCGATGGTCTGCTCGACATAGGAGAGAATGAGCCCTTCAAACTCGCCGCGGCTCACCTCCATCTCAAGCGTGACAGGGTTCCCCTCCTGGTCGTCAAACAGGTCGCGCCGACCCACATACTGGAAGGTGCTGGTGGAGAGGGCCTCTTTGACCTCCTGCGCGACCCTCACCAGGATCTGGAAGCGAGTGGCGTCGTCCGGATTGTTCTGGATGTCCAGGTCGAGCGCATAGCCATCCGAGACCAACTGACGGCGCAGGTGGTCTGCAAAACGCCGATCGAAGTCGTCACCGCCGAGGTAATTGTCGCCGTGGATGCCGAGCACCTGATACTCACCCATCATGCACCGGATGACGCTTACGTCGAACGTACCGCCGCCCAGGTCGTAGACCAGGTAGGTCGTGTCGCCACGGCCACTGGACCAGGCGTGGTGCATTGCAGCGGCCGTTGGCTCCTGCAAGAGACCCAACACCTCCAGTCCAGCGATCTCGCCTGCTCTGCGGGTCGCCTCGATCTGCGGCGCGTCAAAATAGGCCGGCACGGTGATGACTGCCCTGGTGAGCCGCAACTCATAGCCGGCGAGCTTCGGCTGGGCGAACTCCAGCATCCGCGCGGGCAGCGCCTCGAGGAGGCGGGCGCTGACCTCCTCGGGGCTCCATGAATGAGGCCCGACCTCGACAGTGGCCCCCTGGCCCATCTTGCGCTTGATGGACTGAATCGGGGCCGGGGTGAGGCCGCGACGGTTCCAGGCCGGAAAGCCTACCAGCACCTCTTGGGCGGCGGGATCCCAGCCCACGACCGAGGGGACGACCCGACGTCGAAACCGGTCTTCGAAGAGCAGGAGCTCCCGCCCACCCGGCTCGAGCAGGCTGACAGCCGAATTTGTGGTGCCGAGGTCAATCCCCAGCGGTCGGTCGAGGTACTTCATTACAGGTCCAGCAGCGGGTCGTCCTTCGGGTCGACGTCCATCCACTCTACTTCGGAAGCGGCGGTGGTGGACGGCACACCCGGAAGAACGACCAGGTCGGAGACATCGGGTTCAATGGGGCTCAGTTCATCCGTCGCCCCGCCCTCACGGAGCAGTCGCCCCAACCGCCGCAGGGTACGCTCACCGAGGTCGTGGGTGTGGTCCGATGGGTGCGGGTGCGAAAAGAACGACGCCGTTGCGCGGTCCCTCGGATGGAGGGTGAGCTCGCGCCACGCGGACTGAAGTCTGGCCCGCTCCTCGGGCTCAGCCTCTTCGGCCAGTTCCCGCAGCCTCTCGGTAATGTCCTCAGGCGAGGACCAGGGATCCAGCCCAAGCCGCTCAAACGCATTGCGCGTTGGGTCGCCGGCCAAACCGGGCTACTGCACCGTCGGGTGCACCGGCGGTGCAGCGCGCGGGGCAACATCGAGCGACTCGTCGCCTTCGCCCTCGGTCGCCACCTGCTCTTCCTGGACATGTTTGATGTCGGGGAGCAGGAGCGGCTGCTGGAGCAGCTCCAGGAATCCATCCGGATCGTCCAGGACGAGCGCGTGCCGGAGCACCTCATCCATGTGTTTGACGAACACGAACTCGAGGGCTCGGCGGACCGGGCGAGGGATGTCCCGCAGGTCCTTCTTGTTCTCGTAAGGAGCGATCACCATCTTGATACCGCCGCGGTGGGCAGCCAGGCATTTGTCCTTGAGTCCACCGATGGGCAGAACGCGCCCGCGAAGCGAGATCTCACCGGTCATCGCGACATCCCGCCGAACCGGAATCCGCGTCAGCGCGGACACGATGGCCGTGGCCATCGTAATGCCTGCCGACGGACCGTCCTTCGGGATGTGGTCCCCCGGAAAGTGAACATGGAGATCAATCTTGTGTGCGAAGTCGCTCGCCAGGCCCAGGTTGTAGGCGCGTGAGCGCACGTAGCTCATCGCGGCCTGCGCCGACTCCTGCATCACGTCCCGCAGCTGCCCGGTGAGGACCAACTTGCCCTTACCGGGCATGATGGAGACCTCGTTGGTGAGCATCGAGCCGCCGAACATGGTGACGGCGAGCCCGTTGCACAGCCCGATCTCATCCTTCTCCTCAGCCATGCGGTGCCTGTACTTCGGCGGCCCGAGGTAGGAGTGGACTTGTTTGCGGGTCACCTTGAACGACTGGTCCTTTCCAGACCGCACGACTTCGCGCGCGATCTTCCGACAGACCGAGCCAATCTCGCGCTCGAGGTTACGAACACCGGCCTCGTACGTGTACTCATTGACCAGGCAGCGCACGGCGGCGTCCGTGAAGTGGGCGTCCACGTCGGAGATGCCGTTCTGCTCCAGCTGTTTGCCGACCAGGTAGTTCCTGGCGATGTTGAGCTTGTCGTACTCGGTGTAGCCCGAGATCTGGATGATCTCCATGCGATCGCGCAGGGGGATGGGGATCTGGTGCAGGGTATTGGCGGTGGTGATGAACATGATCTTCGAAAGATCGTAGTCCAGGTCCAGGTAGTGGTCGTTGAACGTCGAGTTCTGCTCGGGGTCCAGCACCTCCAAAAGCGCGCTGGACGGGTCCCCACGAAAGTCCATCGACATCTTGTCGATCTCGTCCAGGAGGAACACCGGGTTGTTCGACCCGCACTTCTTGAGTGACTGGATGATCTTGCCGGGCAGCGCGCCGATGTAGGTGCGTCTGTGGCCGCGAATCTCGGCCTCGTCCCGAACACCGCCCAGGCTCAACCGGACAAACTTCCGGCCGGTGGCCCGGGCCATGGACCGAGCCAGCGACGTCTTCCCAACGCCGGGAGGCCCGACCATGCACAGGATTGGCCCCTTCATGGAGTCGACCAGCGCGCGAACGGCCAGGTACTCCAAGATGCGGTCCTTGGGCTTGTCGAGCCCGTAGTGGTCCGCATCGAGGACAGTTTCTGCGTCGTCGATGTTCAGCCGGTCCTGGGTCTCATCAAACCAGGGCAGGCTCAGAATCCAGTCGATGTAGTTGCGAACGACCGTGGCCTCGGCGCTCATCGGGCTCATCATCTTGAGCTTCCGGAGCTCCTTCTTGACCCGCTGCGTCGCCTCCTTGGACATCTTCTTGTTGCGGACGCGCTCCTCGAGCTCCTCGATCTCATTCTTGAACTCGTCACGCTCGCCCAGTTCCTTCTGGATCGCGTGCATTTGTTCGTTGAGATAGTACTCCTTCTGGGTCTTCTCCATCTGACGCTTGACCCGCGTGCGGATCTTGCGCTCGACCTGAAGGATCTCGATCTCGCCCTGCATCAGCTCGTAGAGCCGCTCGAGTCGCTTGTGCGGCTCGACGGTCTCAAGGAGCTCCTGCTTGTCCGCGAGTTTGAGCTTGAGGTGGGCGATGATGGTATCGGCAAGGCGCGCGGCGTCATCGATCGCGGCGACGGTCCCAAGCATCTCCGGCGGGATCTGCTTGTTCAGCTTCACATAGGTCTCGAACGTCGCCTTGATGGTGCGCATCAAGGCCTCGAGCTCCTGGGTGTGATCGAGCTGCTCGGAGATCTCGTCAGCCTCCACCAGGAAGAACTTGTCGTTCGGAACAAAGCGGTTGATCCGCGCGCGGCATTTGCCTTCCACCAGCACCTTGACGGTCTGATCGGGCAGCCGCAGCAGCTGGATGATCGTGCCCAGCGTTCCCACATCGAAGATGTCGTGCGGGGCAGGATCGTGGGCCTTGGCTTCCTTCTGCGCCGACAAGAGAATCCTCTTGCCGTTGTTCATCGCCTCTTCCAACGCGTTGATGGACTTCTCGCGCCCTACGAAGAGCGGGACGACCATGTACGGGAAGACGATGATGTCGCGCAGGGGCAGCAAAGGCACCTGGCGTCCGCGGACAGGTTTGTCGCGGTCGTTGTCGTTCTTGAAGAATACCATTGCAGACCGTCGCCCGTCAGGCGCTCTCGGATTCCTTGGTCCTGATGATCTCGGGCTCGCCTGAGCCGAGGATCACCGCTTCATCGATGACAACTTCCTGGATGCTGTCGTCACCGGGGACATCGTACATGATGTCGATCATCGCGTTCTCGAGAATGGACCGCAGGCCACGGGCCCCGGTCTTGCGCTCAAGTGCCGCTTGCGCGACGGCGCGCAGTGCGCCGTCGGTGAACGTCAGCCGCACTCCGTCCATCCTGAACAGCTTTTGATACTGCTTGATCAGGGCGTTGCGTGGCTCCGTCAGGATAGACACCAATTCCGACGCGCCAAGCTCTTCGAGCGTCGCGACGACCGGCAAACGTCCAATGAACTCGGGAATCAAGCCGTACTTGAGCAGGTCTTCCCCTTCAACCGCGGCAAAAAGCTCCCCGAGTTTGCGTTCCGCCTTCTTCTCGATGGTGGCGCCAAAACCCAGCGACCGCACGCCGATGCGCTTCTCAACAACCTGATCCAGGCCGTTGAACGCGCCTCCGACGATGAACAAGATGTTCGTCGTGTCGATCTGGAGGAACTCTTGTTGCGGGTGCTTGCGCCCGCCCTTTGGCGGCACATGTGCGACGGTGCCCTCGATGATCTTCAGCAGCGCCTGCTGCACGCCCTCGCCCGACACGTCGCGCGTGATGGAAGGGTTCTCGCTCTTGCGGGCGATCTTATCGATCTCATCGATGTAGATGATGCCGCGGCACGCGCGGTCCACATCGTGGTCCGCCGACTGCAGCAGGCTGACGATGATGTTTTCCACATCCTCGCCCACATAGCCCGCCTCGGTCAGATTGGTGGCATCCACGATGCAGAACGGCACATCAAGGATGCGGGCCAATGTCTGGGCAAGAAGCGTCTTGCCTGACCCCGTGGGACCGATGAGCAGGATGTTGCTCTTCTGGAGCTCCACGTCGTCGTCACCACGCACGGCCAGACGCCCCACGTTGCTCTCGACGCGCTTGTAGTGGTTGTGCACCGCGACGGCCAGGGTCTTCTTGGCCCTGGTCTGCGCGATGACGTACTCGTCCAGATGGTCCTTGATCTCAATCGGAGTCGGCACCTTGCTCACGGCGGCGCCGGTGTCCTCTCGACTGATCTCTTCCGTGATGATGTCCGAGCACAGATTGATGCACTCGTCGCAGATATAGACCGTTGGTCCCGCGATCAGCTTCTGCACGTCCCGTTGGTTCTTTCCACAGAACGAGCAGCACAGATTGCCGTGTCCGGTCCCTTTGCGATTGGCTGGCATCAGCTGTCCCTGCCCACGATCGTTAGTCGCTGCATGCGAAACCGAGCAATGCAGACGCGCATTCCCAAACGTATCCCCGACATCGCCGGGTGGCAACCGCCACGATGGATCTGCACACCCAACGTTTGTATCAGGACTTCCGTTGGGCCTTCTGCGTGATGACCTCGTCGATGATCCCGTACTCCAGTGCCTGGCCCGCGCTCATGAAGTAGTCGCGGTCCGTGTCGTGCTGGATCTTTTCGACGGCCTGACCAGTATGCTTGACCAGAATGTCGTTCAAAGTGCCGCGCAGCTTGAGAATCTCTCGTGCCTGGATGTCGATGTCCGACGCCTGACCACTGAATCCACCCATCGGCTGGTGGATGAGAACCCGGCTGTTGGGCAAGCTGAATCGGCGCCCCTTCTCCCCTGCGGCGAGGAGGACGGCGCCCATGCTGGCGGCCTGCCCCAGGCAGATGGTGCTCACCGGCGGGCGGACGTACTGCATCGTGTCGTAGATGGCCAGGCCGGCCGTCACGCTGCCGCCGGGCGAATTCACGTACAGGTTGATCTCCTTGTCCGGGTCTTCACCCTCAAGGAAGAGTAGCTGCGCGATGATCACATTGGCGACCTGGTCGGTCACCGGCGTGCCCAGAAACACAATGCGGTCCTTGAGCAGGCGACTGAAGATGTCCCACGGCCGCTCGCCGCGGTGGGTCTGCTCAATGACGTAAGGGATGAACGCGGTGGGATCCATCATGGTTTCTTACTCTTTGCCGTCGTGGTCGTGATCGTGGCCATGCTCGTGTGCATGGTCGTGATCGTGGTCGTGGTCGCAATCCGGTCCGTGCACATGACCGTGCTCGTGGTCGTGGTCATGGTCGCAGTCGGGGCCGTGAACGTGCGCATGGTCGTGGCTGTGGTCGTGATCGAGTTCCTCGTGCTCCGGCTCGTCGAAGTGGCTCGCGTCTCGCTCGACCTCGGTCACCGTGGCAGCGTCGCGAACGAGCTCCCAGGCGCGGGTCAGTCGGGCCTCCATTCGAACCCGCGACCTCCCGTCAGCATTCCGATAATTACGCTGCTGCTGCGGCGGGACGTTTTCCTCGATCCACGCGTCGATCTCCGCCTCGGTGACTTCGATCGTCTGACTCTCCGCCAGAGCCTCGAGAAGGAGGGAGCGTCGCAGCTGGGTGTCGAAGCTGGCGCGCATGCCATCTTTGAGGCCGGACAGGTCCAGATTGAGCTGCTGAAGCATCCGCGGGTCGGGCACGAGGCCGCGCAGCCGCTGGTAGACCTCTTGCTCGAGCTGGCTCTCAAAAAACTCGCTGGGGATCTCAAACGGGTTGGCGGCCACAAAGGCGTCACCGAGCGCGGCGTTGAGCTCAGCGTCGATGCGGGCCTGGAACTGGCCACCCAGCTCCTCGCGCAGCTTGACCCGCAGATCCAGGAGAGTCTCCGCGCCCTCATCCCGCGCCAATTCATCGTCCACCTCAGGCAGGACCTGCATGTGGATTCCAGTGACGGTCACGTCCAGCTGGACCGGGTCACCGTCGCCGGTGGGAGGCGGCACCTCGATGGTCTTGCCCTCACCCACGACGCAGCCGACCAGCCCTTCCGAGAAACCGGGCAGCAGGCCCTCGGCGCCGACGGTGATCTCGTGCTCGCGCTCCGCCTCGTCCGGACTGACCTCAGTGCCGGAGATGTGGTAGTGCAGCGTGATGACGTCGCCGTCCTCGACGGTGGTTCGGTCGAGCGGTTGGCGCGTCGCATGTTTGCGCCGTACCCCTTCGATGGCCTCCGCCAGAGCCTCGTCCGACACCGTGATGACGGTCTTCTCGGCCGCCAACCCTTCCCACGCGCCGACATCGATCTTCGGCATGCTTTCCACGCGGAACGTGTACTGGAGACCGAAGCTGTCACCACTGACGCCGACGACCTCGGGCCGTGAGACGTGCACGACGCTCTCGCCGCAGTCCTCAATGGCCTTGGGCATGGTGTCGCGCACCAATGTGTCGATCACGTCGGCTTCCACCGACTTGCCGAACTTCGACTTGATGAGCCCCATCGGGACCTTTCCGGGACGGAAACCGCGCTGCTTGTGGCGCCGCTGCATCTTGACCAGGCCTCGCTTGACCTGGTCCGCGAACGCGTCCTTGGGCACCGTCACCGTCACCGTGCGGGTCAGCTCACCCGTCTCCACTACCTGCACATCCATCGCTACGCCGTCTCCAAGGTAAAAGTGCGAGAGGGGGGACTCGAACCCCCACGGGCTGGCCCGCTGGATCCTAAGTCCAGTGCGTCTACCAATTCCGCCACTCTCGCGTCAAAACACAACGAGCCGAGCCCCACTTGGGAAGCTCGGCTCGTCGAATCAAATGGGCCCAGAAGGAATCGAACCTTCAACCTCCGGATTAAGAGTCCGTTGCTCTGCCTGATTGAGCTATGGGCCCGTCTAGAATGTCAGTACACCCGGCAGGATTCGAACCTGCGACCTACGGATTCGAAGTCCGGTGCTCTATCCAGCTGAGCTACGAGTGCACAGCGTGATACGCCTCAGGGTGGGTGAGGGGAATCGAACCCCCGGCCTCAGGTACCACAAACCTGCGCTCTAACCGATTGAGCTACACCCACCATAGCTCCCGCCGCTACGTCGCCGTGCGAGCGGACCCGTGTTGTAGTCACGGGCCCCATCGGTGTCAAGCTGAATCGACACACATCGTCTCCTGGGGAACGTCCCGCCGCAGCCGGCCCACGGCCTCTCGCCGGGCTGCCCAGGCCATGTGGCGGCAAGCGCCACACGAGCCACGTCCCGAGCCCCGCTCCCCACACCACCCTGTTCTTCAACGCTCGCGCGCGCGAGGGAATCTCGCGAACCATCGGCGAGCACTTTCCACACCATCGGGCAGACCACCCCTGACCACTTCCCTCGAGATCCGTGACATAGGGTCGCGCTTCGGCGACTTACTGCCCTGGCGCACCGGCGACGGAGGGTGCGGCAACGCTCGGTGGCTGCCGACAGATTCTGGCCGCAGCCCGGTCAAGACCCCATCGCAGGGCTCGAACGAGGCAAGTTCAACAAAGATCCTGAACAACTTGGCCAAGTCTTTCCAGTTTTCTCTGCGCTTCGCGTCGCCTATGCTTCCCGAGCGCTTCGCGCTGGACCCACACACGAGAATGAGATCCCAATGAGCTTCACGGACACCAACCCTTGCGGGCTAACGGGACTCGATTTTGTCGAGTTCGCGGGCCCCGATCCCGATGCCCTTGACCGACTGTTTCGCGCCTTCGGCTTCTCCCGAACCGAGCGGCACCGCGACGCCAACGTGGTCCACTACCAACAGGGGGCCATCCACTTCCTGCTCAACCGGGCAGAGGGTACACAGGCCGAGAAGTTCGCGCGCCTGCACGGGCCCTGTGTCAGCGCAATGGGGTGGAAGACGACGGACCCCGCGCGCGCCCTGGAGGCCGCTGTCGCCCGCGGCGCCCGCGCGTACTTTGACGACTCCCCCTACGACGTGCCTGCAATCTACGGCATCGGCGACTCGCTCATCTACTTCGTGCTCGACACGCCTACGTTCTACGAGACCCACTTCGAGCCGCACGACGACCCTGCCATGGTCGACGACCTCGGCTTCCGGTACATCGATCACCTGACCAACAACGTGGAAAACGGGACCATGGAGCGGTGGTCCAACTTCTACAAAGAGATGTTTGGGTTCACCGAGGTGCGCTACTTCGACATCCGAGGTGCCAAGACCGGGCTGGTGTCCTACGCCCTTCGCTCTCCCGACGGCAGCTTCTGTATTCCCATCAACGAGGGCACTGAGGACAAGTCGCAGATCAACGAATACCTGCGCGAGTACAATGGACCGGGCATCCAGCACATCGCTCTGGCCTCCGAGGATCTGCTGGGGTCGCTCGACCGCCTGGACCGCACGGTAATCGAGACCCTGGACATCGACGACGACTACTACGACACGGTCTTCGATCGCGTCCCCAACGTCACCGAGGATCACGGCCGCATCAAGACCCACAACGTACTCGTGGACGGCGACGACGAGGGATACCTGCTCCAGATCTTCACCCGGAACATCATCGGGCCCATCTTCATCGAGCTGATCCAGCGCAAGAATCACCACAGCTTCGGCGAGGGCAATTTCGGCGCCCTGTTCCGCGCCATCGAGCGAGACCAGGAGCGGCGCGGCGTCCTCTGATCCCCGACGCAGGCAATCGTGCTGTCCAGCGCGACAATCGCGCCTCCACCACGGGGCGCAAAAGGCGGTTGACACGTCGGCCCTTGGGTACCATGTTAGGCGCCGCGTCGGGGTGTGGCGCAGCCTGGTTAGCGCGCCGGCCTTGGGTGCCGGAGGTCGGAGGTTCAAATCCTCTCACCCCGATTTTGAGCGCCTATAGCTCAACCGGATAGAGCAACGGCCTTCTAAGCCGTAGGTTGCAGGTTCGAGTCCTGCTGGGCGTACTGTGTCTATGCATCGCGCTCTCCGAGTTACGCTTAGCGCCACCCTGCTCTTCGCTGGGGTGTGTCCAGCCGCAGCGCAGGACGCTGAGACCGAACCCGCTCCCCTCACACCGCCGACAATCACACGCTTCGTGCAGGCCGACTACCCCGAACGGGCGGCCGCCGAGGGCGTCGAGTCCGCGGTGATTGTCGAGATCGACATCAGCGCCGAGGGCGAGGTCGAGTCTGTGCGCGTTCTCGAGGGCGCCCAACCCGAAGGCTATGGGTTTGATGAAGCGGCCCTGGAGGCGATCGCGCAATTTGAGTTCTCGCCTGCGATGGAGGGGCAGACCGCGGTCCCGGTGACCCTGACGTACCGCTACTCGTTCGTCCTGCAGGACGCCAGCCCCGAGCCGGACCCGGTCCCCGACCCGGACACCGCCGTGCCAGCACAGGACCCAGAGGCAGCCCCTGCCCGAGACCCGGTGGCCAACCTGCAGGGGACGCTGCTGGAACGCGGAACCAGGACGCCGATGGCCGGCGTCATCGTGACGGTCTTCCAGGGCGAGACCGGTTTCGAGGCCGTCTCCAATGCCGAGGGGTTCTTTGTCTTCTACGACCTGCCGGCCGGCGAATGGAAGGTGCTCGTCGACCCGGCGGAGTACTACCCAGTGCGCACCTCGGAGTCCGTCGCTGACGGGCAGCGAACCGAGGTTGTCTACTACGTCGAACGGGGCTCGTACAACCCGTTCGATGTCCTCGTGGAGGCGGACCGGGTCAAGAAGGAGGTCACGCGCCGCACCATCAGCATCCGCGAGATTG
>CALBXO010000309.1 GCA_937890335.1 uncultured Pseudomonadota bacterium
CTCGTACCCAGACGCATCCCCGATGCACCGGCTGGGACGCTGGACCTCGGGCGCTGTCGTGTGCTCGCTCAATTCGGTGGCGGGGGCGAGTCTGGCGGCGCAGTTCGCGGCGCGGGACGTCGGCAAGCGGTACCGGGCGCTGGCCTCAGGGACGATTGTGGGGAACCGAAGGGTCATCGACGTCGCGATTGGACCGGTGTCGTACCCTCCGCTCGGCACTTTGCACGCGGCGGATGATGGCGGGCGCGCGTCGTCGTCGACGGTAACCGTGCTGGAACGTAGATCAGACTCAACGCTCTGTGATGTCGTGATCGCGACGGGGCGACCGCACCAGATCCGGATTCATCTTGCGTGGGCCGGGCACCCGCTGGTGGGCGATCCGCTCTACGCTGTGGGAGGCCTGCCTGCGGAGGGTGGAACCGCGTTGCCTGGGGACCCGGGCTATCACCTGCACGCCGCCGAGATAGCCTTTGCGCATGCCGAAGGTGACGCCGTGGTCGTCAAATCGCCCGTGCCCCCGATTCTGGGGGTATCCGGGGAGCAGCCCTCCGGGTGGTCGCTGTCTCCGCCGTAGAGCCCGATGACCAGTGCACCCCGGCGTATCAACGACGCAGGAAGAGCGCGCGCCTCCACACTGCCAGACCCGATTCGGCGCTGCCGCCTCCCGGTGTCCTGCAGGCGCAGCCGGCCTCGGCAGCGCCACCCGCGGACCCCGGCGCAGGCCTCGGCGGGCTTCCGGTGTCGGAGTCGTCCCCGCCCGCGTCGGGCCCATCGTCTTCGCTGGAGTCCGTGTCGGGCCCATCCTCGCCGTTCGGGTCCGCGTCGGGACCTGTGTCCGGCTGGTCTACCTCTGGGTTCGGGTCCGGGTCAGGCGTCGCCTCGGCCCTGAACGATGCCGTGGAGATCGCAGAGTCCAGACCCCGGGAGTCCGTGGCCTGGGCGGACCAGGTGTGGTCGCCCGCCGCGACGAAAGCGCGCCCAGCCACTTCCTCGCCGTCGAGCCGGATGGTGTAGTGGACCTCGTCGCCGTCGGGGTCCTCCACGGTTTCATAGAGGAACTCCAGCTCGCCTTCCTGGACGACGATGTCCACCGGTGACAGCAGCTGCGGCGCGGGTGGCGGACTGTTTTGTCGGGCCTGTGCGACGTTGAACTCCTCCGTGCCCGAGACCGTGCTCGCGCCAAGCTCGTCCACTGCGGTTACGGTCCACAGATAGGCTGCGGCGGTGTCCGGCGCCTCAAAGAGCACCTCCGTCTGGTCCGTGGCGATCTCGAGGTCCCCCACCGCCACGAGGTACGTGACCTGGTGCCCGTCCGGGTCCTCGGAGGGCTGGAATCGCAGCGTGACTGGGCCGGGCTCGATCTCGGCGCCGTCAATGGGCGCCAGCAATACTGGCGCTGATGGCGGGCGGTTCTCAACCTGGAACTCGACCGCCGCCGTATCGCCGGTGCCCCGACCGTCGTCCGGGGTCACCGTGAAGACGTAGGTCTGGCCGCCGGGCAGCGCTGGGATCTCGTACGTCGTCTCCTCAAACTCCTCCTCCTCGAGGGCAGGTTCGCCCTCCACGCGAATTGAAACCAGGACGCGGACCGGGTCTGCCTCGGCGTCAACGACCTCCCAGCGGGCGACGCCGTCCTCAATGCGCAGGTTCTCAACCGTGGGCACGGAGTTCGTGTCGGCCACCGTCACGGTCCAACGCTGCGCGGCCTCCCCGTCGTCTTCATCCCGAGCCTGAAGCGCAAACGAGTGGGTCCCGGGCGCGGCGACCCAGACCACTGTGCGGTCGTCGAGACGCGCCCCCGGTGGGGCCTGTGTCAGCCGCAGCGTGACGGTGTCCGTGCCGGGGTCCGTGGTGGAGACGGCGTAGGCGTAGGCCTCCGCCCGCCGGGCGCTCGTGCCCGGGACGGTCAGGTAGACAGGCGGCAGGTTGCGAACTTCGATGCTCGTTTCTGCTTGTGTCGAGCCCGAAGTGTTCGTCGCGCGTGCCCTCACGACGACGATCCCGTCGTCGGCAAACTGCAACTGCCCGGCGAGGCCCGGTGTCTCGAACTCGCCGTCACCGTCGAGATCCAATGCGACCTGGGGGGCGTCAGTGACGACGCGGACCGTCGCGCCGCCGCCCTCGACCAGATCCCCCTGGACCTCGATGGCCTCGATCACGGGGAGATCCCCCGGCGAAATCGTCACGGCAAGCGTGGCGATGGCGCGTCCGTCCACGATTGCTTCGACGCGATGGAGGCCAGGGTCGCCCTCGACGCGGATGGGAAGTTGGGCACGCCCCCCCGCGGGCAGCTCGATGGTCGCCACGCCAGGGGTGATGTCCAGGTCCGACGCGAACGTGACTTGCGCGGTCACCGGGGCGCCGAAGTCGCGGTTGCGGACGACGAGTAGCGCAGTCGTTGCCTCCCCAAACGGCGTGGTGACGGATGTCGGCGCGAACGCCCCGGAGACTCCGGCGGGGGGAACCGTGACGGTGCCGTAGTCCTCAAACACAAGCGTCGGGTCGCTGCGGGGCCACGCACGGACGCGGAACGTCCAGGGCCCTGGACCCATCGCGTCGAGGCCACGAAGCGTCAGCGGGACGCGGAACACGGACTGTCGGCGTAGGTCCACGACCGTCTGACCGAGCTGTGCTGAGTGGGCAGCAGCACCGTCTACAGCGATCTCGAAGGCCTGCGGTTCGCCGAGGAAACTCTGCTCAACGCGCACGATGAACTCAGCCGTGCCGTCCTCGGCGACGACATTGCGCGGCGCCTCGATGCTCACATTCGCGCCCGGGGTCTCCACGACCACCGTCACGTCGAACCTGTCGCGGACCGTGTCGTCGTCCACATCGTAGACCTCCAGCTCCTGCACTTGCTCGCCCTCAAGAATCCCGTTGGGCAGCATCCGGATGGGCACAAGCACGCGCTCCCCGGGCCCGAGGGTGTACGGGCCTGGTTCGAACTCCGGCTCCCATAGGAAGTTACTGCAACAGCGGTCCAGCACCACGCGCCGCGTGTCCTGGCCGGGGTTTTCGAGGACTGCCGTCAGCGTAAAGGGTTGCTCGGAGCCCACACGAACACGGGCAGGAAGCGCGGTGACGCGGAGGCCGGCGTCATCATGGATCCGCGCGACCCCCGTGGCCGTGGCTACGATCTGCTCGTCCGCGTCGAAGACGTTGACGGTGAAGGGATGAACACCCCCGCGACCGGTGAGGACCCGATAGTCCTCGTCGCCGTCCGTGTCCCGCCGGAAGAAGTCCACAAACCCGAAGATCTCGCGCCCGCTGGCGGTGACGTCCGCCAGGCCCACGGTCTCGTAGGTGAAGTAGTCTCGCTCGTCAGCGTTGGACCGGCTGAATCCAAACCCAAAGCGCACTTCCTGCCCGCGGTACGCGGGCGCGGGGCTGTCTACATTGACCTCGATATTGGCTCCCGAGGTGTAAACCTCGCCTGCTACGGAGTCCTCGCCCCCGAGCGCGCTGCGCGCCACGACAATGAATGCACCGGCTTGCTCGCGCTCGATGCGGACCTGCGCGGACCCCTGGGAGGGGACGCGGACGTTCTGCGCGACCGCCGACCCGTCGATGAAGAGGCTCACGGAGTCGTCGTCGTTGCGCAGGTTGCGAAGCAGGACCCGGAACTGCGCCGCCTGCCCATCTCGTATCGTCGCCGCTGCGGGCTCGAGACCCACAAAGTGATCCACGACCGCGACCGCGGGGCCCAACTCTACTTCCTGGGTGTTCTCACCGACGCGGTAGGAGACCGTCGTGCCCGAGGACAACGCGACTACAGTTCCCGGCGCCAGGTCGGTATCCACCGAGTAGCCCACGGTCAGCGCCGCCCCCTCGTCCAGATCCCGCTCCAGCCGGACGACCTGGTCCTGCAGGACAGCACCCTCCGTGACGCCCTGGACGGGAAGTAGGGCCGCGTGCGTGACCGTGACAGAAGCGGTCGGGGGAGCGTCCGGGTCCTCCAGGTTGATACGGAGGATTGCGTCGGCGTCGACGTCTGCGGTGACGAGGTCTCCATCGGGCGCAAACACCAGGTTGA
>CALBXO010000310.1 GCA_937890335.1 uncultured Pseudomonadota bacterium
TGTTGGCGCCGTTGTTGGCGCCGTTGTTGGCACCGTTGTTGGCGCCGTTGTTGGCACCGTTGTTGGCGGCCTCGGGGCAGCCGTCCTCGGTGTCGGCGGCCTCAAGGGGGCAGGCGTCGTCGTCGTCAAGGACGCCGTCGTCGTCGTCGTCGTCGTCGCATGCGTCGCCCAGCTCGTCCCCGTCGGTGTTGAGTTGGTCTTCGTTCCCGACGAGCGGGCAATTGTCCTCGACGTCGTCGATGCTGTCGGCGTCGTCGTCCGGATCGCACTCGTCACCGGCCCCGTCGGAGTCCGTGTCGAGCTGGTCCTCGTTGGCGTCAAAGACACAATTGTCGTCTGCGTCCAGTGCGCCATCGTTGTCGTCGTCGTCGTCGCAGGCGTCGCCCAGTTCGTCGCCGTCGTTGTCGGACTGTTCCGGGTTTGCAACCTCTGGACAATTGTCGTCGTCGTTGGCGATGTCGTCACCGTCGATGTCGTCGTCACAGGCGTCGCCGGTCCCGTTGTCGTCGCTGTCGAGCTGATCCTCGTTCGCGACGAACGGGCAATTGTCCTCCTCGTCGATGACGCCGTCGTTGTCGTCGTCCTCGTCGCAGGCGTCACCCATCTCGTCGAGGTCCGCGTCGAGCTGGTCGTTGTTCTGCGTCAGTGGGCAGTTGTCCTCGATGTCGATGACGCCGTCGTTGTCGTCGTCGTCGTCACAGACATCTCCCATCCCGTCCTCATCGTTGTCGAGCTGGTCGTTGTTCGCGACCAGCGGACAGTTGTCGTCCTCGTCGGCGACCTCGTCGCTGTCGTCGTCGCCGTCGCAGGCGTCACCGAGGCCATCGTCGTCTTCGTCCAGCTGTTCCTCGTTGACGACCAGCGGGCAATTGTCGTCCTCATCCGCGATCGTGTCGCCGTCGTCGTCCGCGTCGCACGCGTCGCCCATCTCGTCGTCGTCGGTGTCCAGCTGGTCCTCGTTGGAGATGCCGGGGCAGTTGTCCACATCTCCGCAGAGCCCGTCCTGGTCACCGTCGTTGAATGCGTCATCAGGGCAGTCGTCACACGCGTCTCCGAGGTCGTCCTCGTCGCGGTTGGTCTGCTCAGGGTTGCTCACGAGCGGACAATTGTCGTCGCCGTCCTCGGCGCCGTCGTTGTCGTCGTCCGCATCGCAGGCGTTGCCCAGTCCGTCGTCGTCGGTATCGACCTGGTCGGCGTTGGCGAGCAGGGGGCAATTGTCGTCGTCGTCGAGGACTCCGTCGTTGTCGTCGTCGCCGTCGCAGGCGTCGCCCAGGATGGGCTCGGAGGCCGTGTCAAAGCCCACCGCGTCCTGCACGAGCGAGAAGTCGGCCCCGTTGCGGCCCTCGGCAGTGAGCGCCACCGTGCCGTCTGCGTTCTCGACGCCCTGGGTGTGCCGCCCGCCGTCGGAGGCGCAGTCCACGCAGTGGACCTCGGCCGTATTGTCCGCTTCACGCAGGACGATCTGGAAGGTTACGGGCGTGCCGCTGGGGAAGTGCTCCACGTTCTCATAGGACACGACCCACTCCCGGACCGGCGCGTCGCCGAGCGTCTCGAAGCGGATGACGCCCGCCCCCTCAGCCGGGTCCAGATCCTCCCAATACCCCGCGACGAGGTTGTTGGGCAGGCCCCCCGGGATGCCACCGAAGGGTGCGAGGCCGTTGCCCTCATAGGGCTCGAAGGACACAAAACCGTTCGAGGAGATGTGCGCGGCCGTGTAGACCTGGCCGTAGAAGAGGAACTCAAATCCGAGGTCGATGGCCTCCGAGTGCTGGTCGTCGCCCAGCGCAACCACGGTGGCGTTGTCACTCAGTTCGCGCGGACTGAACGTCAAGACCGAGACCGTGCCTCCCACCTCCGCGCCGAGGTCGTTGTTGGCCTGGTCGTTGTTGGGGGTGTCCGGGCAGTTGTCGACGTCGCCACAGACTTCGTCGTTGTCTACGTCGTTGTCGGGATCGGCGGGGCAGACGTCGCAGGCATCGCCCAGTCCGTCGTCGTCTCCGTCGAGCTGGTCGTCGTTCGCGACCAGCGGGCAGTTGTCGTCGCCGTCGGCCACACCGTCGGCGTCATCGTCGTCGTCGCAGACATCGCCCGCACCGTCGTCGTCCGTGTCGAGTTGCTCTGTGTTGGCGATCAAGGGGCAGTTGTCTTGCCCATCAAGGACGTTGTCTGCGTCGTCGTCGTCGTCACACACGTCTCCCAGTCCATCGTCGTCGGTGTCGAGCTGGTCCTCGTTGTCGTCGTTCGGACAGTTGTCGTCGCCGTCGCAGACCGTGTCCATATCGGCGTTCTCAATCACGTCGTCAGGACACAGAAGGTCCATGCCGGTGCAGGCCTCTTCCACGTCGCAGACGCCGTCGGCTTCGCGACAAACGGTCCCAGCCTCCACGGGTGTGCACACACCGTCCTCGCTGCCGCCCTGCGCCACCGAGCACGCCTGGCAATCGCTGGCTCCATCGCCGCAGGCGACTTCACAGCAGACGCCGTCCACGCAGATCCCGCTGTCGCACAGGTTCGCGTCGTCGCACTCCTGCCCAAGGGCGAGCAGCTCGCTCGGTGCGAAGACAGACGCGGCCTGTACGAAGTTGCGCACGGCGCCGTTGTACGCCCCTGCGCCGCCTTGCTCCGTGTTTGCCCAGGAGGGGTGCGCCGAGGTCGTTCCGGACGAGCCGTTGCTGACCCACGCGATGCGGCCCTCCCGAACCGCCCTGACCGACCATTGGACCTCGGTAGTGTCGTCAAAGGATGTGGCGACCACGGTGGTGTCATCGCCTACGCCCAGCAGGCCATCCCGGTCCGTGTGCCCACCTGTCGGCGTGACGCCGCGCAGGTCCACCACGCCGGTCGTCAGCTCGTTGGCCACGTTTGCGACCGGACCGGGGGTCTGCCCTGTGAACAGGTCGCTTGTCCCCGTGCCGCCGAGGAAGGCAATCATGTTGGGATCATCGGGGTCGTCGATCGCGTCCCCGCCGGTCACGAAAACAAATCCACCTGCTTCCACATACGCGGTCAGCGCCGTGAAGGTCTCGGCGCGATGCAGGGCCCCAAAACCGCCGCCTGTGGCGCTCCAGACGATGGCGTCGTAGCCGCTCAGATCCCCTTCCAAGGTGGGGTTTGAGTCGTCACCCGCGTCGTAGTCGTTGATGACGACGGTGACTTCGTGTCCGTCGGCGGTGAGCACGGCAGGAATGTTGTTGTCCGAGTTTGCGTCGGACAGGAAGAGGACCTGGCTCTTGTCGCCGTTGAACACGAAGTTGCGCAGCGCCGCGTTGTACGCGCCGGCCCCGCCCTCTGCAGTGTCCTCCCAGGAGGGGTGCCTGGTGTCGGCGGTGCCTTGGTCGCCGTTGGCGATCCACGCGACGAAGCCCGCGCCGAGAGTGCGCAGAGTCCACAGACTGTCGTCGGGCTGCCGATCGTTGCCCACGACCCGGAAGGTGTCCTCGGCCAGATTGAGCAGCGCGTCCTGGTCCGTGTCGCCTCCCGTTGGGGTTACGCCGCGGATGTCGATGAGCCCCGTCGTGAGGACGTTGGCGTGGTCGATGATCGCGCCCGGCGTCGGGGCGTTGCCGCCAAACCTGTCCACGGAGTTTCCGCCGCCGACGAAAGCGATCATATTGGGGTCAATTGGGCTGGCGATGCTGTCCCCGCCTGTGACGAGCACGAACCCGCCGGCCTGGACGAACGCCGTCAGGGCGGTGAACGTCTCCGCCCGATGGAGAGCGCCAAATCCGCCGCCCGTAGCGCTCCAGACAATGACGTCGTAGGCGCTGAGATCTCCTTCCAGGGTAGCGTTCGCGTCGGTGCCTGCGTCGTAGTCATTGACGACGGTCGTGACGCGATGGCCCGCGGCCACCAGCACCTCGGGTACGTTGACGTCGGTCTGTTTGTCCGACACGAACAGCACATCCGCGCTGGCCGTGCTGGCCAGGCACGCAGTGACGAGGACGCAACCTGCCAGCACGGCGGCGAGGTGCCGCCGCAGCGGGTGTTGGGGACGGAGAGGGGACGGAGACGCGGTGGTTTGCATTGTCGAACCTGTGGTGGAGTGCGCGGGTCGCTTTGTAGCGAGAAGACCTCGATGCGTCCAGTGTCCCGAGCGATGTGGGAGGTCATGCTGAGGTTCAGGTGGGCCGCTGCGCTCAGGTCTTGCAGACGGCCTCGACGTTGTTCCCGTCGGGATCGAACACGAACGCGGCGTAGTACTTCGGCGAGTAGTCCGGGCGCGGTCCGGGGGCGCCGTTGTCGCGACCTCCGGCGGCCATAGCCGCGCGGTAGAATCTGTCCACCGCGTCCCGGTCCGCCGCGACGAATGCCAGGTGGGTTGGCGCCGTGGCCTTTGCGGAGAAGAGCGCGAACGGGGCGCTGTCCCCGGCTCCGAACCCGCACCAGCCGCCGTGATCGGTCACTTTGACGTGGCCGAGCTCGGCGAGCGTTGCCCGGTAGAAATCGCGTGCGCGCGCGATGTCCAACGTGGGGATTTCAACGTGGTCAAACATGGTCAGACAAGCCTCGTCAGCGGCCCAGACCTCCGCGGCAGGGGCCAATGCAATGCCGGTCATCCCACGCCTGACCCGCGCGGCGCAAGTGGGTTGGAGGGGCGGAGAGGTGGGCGTTTGCCATCGCGGCGGGCACGATGAATGCCGGCGATGTGGTACCGTTGCGGAGACGATAGGGGGAGGGGTGATGGAGATCTGGCGGTGGGCGGCGCTGTGGGTGTTGTGCGTCGGGTGCGGGCAGGGATCCGCGGCGGTTCACGACGACGCGAGCCTGCGGGAGTTTCTCCAGGATGTGGTTGAGCGCCACGACATCGCCTCGGTGTCGGCGGGCGCGATGGTGGACGGTCAGCTCGTCCATAGCGCCGCCGCCGGCGTCGCCGACGCGCGCACCGGTCGCGCCGCCACGACGGACACACTCTACGCGGTGGCCTCCTGCTCCAAGCCAGTGGTCGGCGTGGCCATCGCGCGGCTCATGCAGCGGGACCCTTCGCTCGATCTGGACACCGACATTGACGAGTACCTGGATTGGGAGGAGCCGTTCACCCACCCCGCCCACCCCGATGTTCCCATCACGCTCAGGCACCTGGTCACCCACACGAGTGGGCTCGCCGGTGACGGTCCTGACGACTACGACACCTACCCCAAGCCCGATCCGGATGAGGCGCTGGACGCCTGGTTGGAGGGGCTTCTGGCCGACGACGCGTACTGGCTCTCCAGCGCGCCGGGCGCCTCCGAGGCGTACTCCAACCTGGGCGCTGCGTTGGCTGGGCTCGTGGTCGAGAAGGTCAGCGGGCAGGACTTTGCTTCGTTCTGCAATGACGAGATCTTCGGCGCGCTCGGGATGACAGACACGCGCTGGCGGTTCGGTGAGTTGAGCGCCGAACAACAGGCGCGGACGGCCCGGCCACACGGTCCCGACCTGGAACCCTACGAGCACTATGGCTTCAACGACTACCCGAGCGGCCAGCTCCGGACGACGGTTCCCGACTTTGCGCGGCTGCTCGGGATGCTGGCCAACGACGGTGTCGCTCCCAACGGCCAGGTGCTGCTGACCGCCACGTCGGTCGATCGGTTTGAGTCTGTCCCCCTGTTCATTGAGGGCGGCGATGACCCCGACGACGTCGCGGCGTTTGACCACTCAGGGGGTGAGACGGGCGTCACGGCCTACTTCACCTACCGCGAGGACGGGCGCGGCTACCTCTACTTCGTGAACTCCGATCTGGACGACGACGATCTCGAGATTTTGGAAGAAGAGCTGTCCGACACGCTGGCGACGCTCGCCGGTATCCCCACCGACCATTGAACGACCCCGCCGCCGCGAGTCCAACGTGAATCTGTACCGAGTCAAGACCGCGCTCAAGGGCGTCAAGCAGCTGGCGCAGCTTTCGCCAGAGGACAAACAGGCCTGCATCGACGCCTTCAAGTTCCTTCAGAAGATGCAGGACGGCGAGCCGACGGAGACCGCCGCGGAGACCAAGGCGGTCGCGGACTACTACAAAGTCCTCAACAACATGCTGTCGATCTTCGACCTGGAGAAGCTCTACATCCCGCCTCAGATCGACGAGACACAGGGCCTCTACGGGAACCAGCTGCTCATCGAAGCGGAGGTGTTGCGCCGGCTCAACCTCCAGGCCCCGGAGCAGTCCCACCTGTTGGACATGGGGTGCGGTCGCGGGCGGATTTCACACCACTTCGCGACGCTGACCGGCGGTCAGGTCTCTGGCTACAACATCGATCCCAACCAGATTCAGAACGCGCGTGACTGGGCCACCGAGTGCAAGATGAGCGACAGGCTCCACTTTCAGGTTGGCAACCACCACGAGCCGCTCGGGTATGTGTCGTCCACGTTTGACGGCTGCTTCTCGTTTCAGGCGGTCTGGCCGTTCTTCAAGAAAGAGGAGCTCGACAGGCACGCGAGCGAGATGTACCGCGTGCTCAAGCCCGGCGCCCGCTACTCCTGCTCCGAGTACCTGCTCACGCCCCATTTTGATTGGGCAAATGAGGAGCATGTCGCGCTCCACAAGTCCTTCCTGCCCACGCTGGCCGCCACCCACTCGATGTATCCAGCGGATGTCTGTGCGGCGCTGGAGAGGGCTGGCTTCACCATCGTGCTTTCTGCGCCCTCGAGCGCGCCGGCGTGGCCGATCTGCGAGCAGAAGCGAGACTTGATTCTCAACGGTCGCAAGGTCGTGCGCGCCCTGGAGACGGTCCGTGTCCTGCCGCCGTGGGTCGAGGAGTCACTCGAGCTTTTGCAGAGCGGGGGCCAGGCCTGGACCGATGCGGAGAAGGCCAAGATCGCCGATTTGAACTGGCGCATCGTGGCCGAGAAACCGCGGGCGTGACGCCGCCGCCACGGGCTCGACGGGCCTTCTGCCGGTTCAGCGCCCGCCGAAGCAATAGCCATCCTGGCAGCTCACCTCGCCCATCGGTGGCGCCGGGCAATCCGCGGTGACGTTGCACGTCGGTGCGCAGGTCATCCCCATTTGCCCATCCGCGCATCCGCAGCCCAATGAGCCGGGCGGACACGAGCCGGCGCACTCGTCGTCGGTGGTGCAGGCCACGGGTCCGCCCATATTGTTCGGCCCGCCCATATTGTTCGGCCCGCCGTTGTTGCCGCCATTGCCGGTCCCCGACGTGTCTCCTCGAAAGCAGTACTGGCCCATGGCCGGGTGGCCGTTGCAGTCGTCCACGGTCTCGTCCGTGATGGCCACGGCGCCGTTTCCGGCGAATTGGTTGAAGAGCATGACGCCATTGGCCATCACGCCCGGCGTGTTGCCCGCGCTGGAGAACAGGCCCGCTTCTTCGTTGTAGACGGGGCGCGTGGTGATGTTCCACGTCTGGCTCTGCGCGGTGGAGCCCAACAGCAGCGGGAGCGTACCCCGGCTGGCGTAGTTCTCGATGGCGTGGTCCGGGAGTCCCTGCGGCGTGAGCGAGATCATCCCTTCCATGTCGCAGCCGACCTGTACGGACCCGGTGTTGGAGACCGGTGCGCAGTGTGCGACCTCCTGCCCGTCGATGGTGCAGCTCTGCGCCGCGCCAGCTGCGCAATCGTCATTCAACACGTAGGCGGGCAGGTCCGCCGGGTTCCAGCTCCGCGCAGGTCCACAACCGTCCGTCCCGCGGCTCCACATAGACGCACGAAATGGAGCCTTGCCCCGCGGGGACCAGGGCGTCGCCGTTCCACCTCCAGAGGCTGTCCGCGGTGTCCAGGACCCACAGGCCCGACCCATGCGACGCCGCCTGCACAAAGCGAGTCGCAAAGGCGGCCTGCGCCAGCGTCTGTGCGGCGCCGTTGTCCAGATCCAACACCGCCAGCACGTTGTCGTCCCCTTCCTGGATTGCCACAAGGACCTCAGGCGGGCGTTCGAGATTGGCGAGCAGTCGCGGGTTGGAACCCGCTGGGAGTGAGTGCGCGACCTCGGACCACGCGCCGGTATCCACCTCGGCGAGCAGGAGGCGCGGAGGCAACGCATCGTCCTCGGATACTGCCAGCGCGGCGAACCGCTCCGCCGTGGGTAGCCACACGAGGGACCGATAGGCGGCGCGGGTCTTGGTCTGCGCCAGCTCGATCCAGGTGTAGCCGCCGTCGTCACTGGCCCATACCGCGTTGGAGGCGTCTGGGTTGGCGGTGGCCACAAGGAACGGCGTTCCGCGGTCCGGGTGCGGGACCATCACCGGAACGTTCTGGCCGGACAGCGAGCCATCAACGCGGTGCGGGCGGTGCGCGGGGCATGACCGTGCACCGCGGGGTTGGCCGGGCCAGCCTTCCTTCGCGATGCCGTTTACTTGGCTTCCCCGGCCTGGCGTCCGGCGCGCAGCAGTCCCCCGAAGAACGAAGGCGCCGGCGCGCTGAGCGACAGCGCTTTGCCGGACACGGGGTGGGTGAACGCCAGGTTGTGGGCGTGGAGCGCGAGCTGGGGGCCGGCGGTGCCATAGCGTTCATCGCCGACGACGGGAGTGCCCAGCCAGGACAAGTGGGCGCGGATCTGATGTTTGCGCCCAGTGTCCAGCTCCACCTCGACCAGGGCGCGTCCGCGGTGTGTGTCCCGTGTCCAATACCGGGTCTTCGCGTCTTTGGCCTCGGGGTGGGGACCGACCCGAACAAGGAGTCCCTTCTTCTCCTCGCGCAGTGGTTGGTCCACGAACCCGTCCGCTGGACTGGGGATGCCGTCCACCACGGCATAGTACCTCTTCGTAACCTCCTTCCACTCCGCCTGTATCGCCTGACACACTTCGCGCGTGCGCGCGAAGAGCAGGACACCTGAGGTCTCTCGGTCGAGGCGGTGGACCGGCCAGAGACGAGCGTTCGGCCCCATGGAGGCGCGCACAATCGCGAGGGCGTGGTTCGCCTTTCCCCGGTGCGTGCCGACGGACAGAAGGCCGGCCGGTTTCAGCACCACGATCACGTGGTCATCCTGGTGCAGCACCTGAATCTTGCCCTTGGGCCGCGCGATGACCAACGGCGTGCTGCGAATCTCGACCTCGTCGCCCTCGGCGAGCTCGAAGAGGTGGTGGGTGCGCGGGTGCCCGTTGACCAGCACATAGCTGCCGGTCAGTCGCTTCTTGACCTGCGTGGTCTTCCAGTCTGGGAGCTGGTCGCGAAGGAAGGCCAGGAGAGTGGTGGGCGCGGTGGCGCGCAGCAGATGCGGCATCGTGGGACTCCGGTCGGTGCCGGGTCGGCAGCGATGACCCTGTAGATGGTCCGGGACCCCGGCGGGGTCAAGCCCGCTATGCGCGGTCGAGCTCGAATCGTTGGGAGAAGACGTTGGCGAAACAATAGGCCGCGACCTGCCAGAACCAGACGCTGGTCAGCGTGAATCCGACCCCCGCGCCCAGGAGGCCCACGAACGAGAACAGCATCGTGGGCAAGACGATGGCCCAGGCGCGCCAGTACGCGGCGCCGCCCTGGATCACACGGGACATCGCGCGCACGGGGTGAAAAATCTCGCGTGGATCGAAGGCGCGGCAGTAGTGGGACATGTAGCCAGGGATCGCTACGATGGCGGCCCCAAGGCCGATTGTGCCGACGACGACGAGCGGGACGAGGTCAAGCCACAGGCCACCCGCGATGCACGCCACGCCGGGCGCGCCGTAGTAGGCCATGCCGGCGAAGGTCAGCAGACCGTGCCACAGCAGCTCGGAGGGGCGCTCCCACGCCGGCCACGGCGGCGCGCCGTGCATGAGCCGGTGCACGTAGCGGACGCGGTGCCCCATGTTCATGAGCCACCCGACCACCGGGACGAAGAGCCACAGTGCACCGATAACGATGTCCCGGCGCGAATCCCGTGTCTGCAACGGAAATCTCCACGCCGTCGGGAGGTTCAGTGGGGCCCGAAGGTCGATGGTCAGGGGTTCTGGCATGCCTGAGTTTTATCACTCGGGATCCGGCCAGGCCAGCGATTTGGCCCCGGGAACTCGCCGGGCACATGGAGCGGCATGCCAAGGTGCGTGGCATCGCGGGGAGCGTCGTGGGCACCGGATGGTCCGGGTGTTGGGGCGCACGGGAGGTTGGGCGCGTGTCTGTCCGCGCGCGGCTTCCGGGCGCGAGCGATTGCGGCGCAATCCGGGCTACTGAACCCAGGGGGACAGGAGCGCGTCCCAGGACGCCCGCTTCTGCCGGTACTCGTACGGGCAGCGCTCAGCGCGCGCGGCCATCTCCGGAAACCTGTCCAGGATCCAGGCGTTCTCCTCGGGGGCGTACCCGTAGACCGAACACAACATGTTGTAGAACCGTTGGATGCCGAGCGAGTGCTCGTCCGCGTAGGCTTGCAGGCTTGGGTCATCTTCGCTGCGGGCGCGGTGAAAATAGGCGAGGTAGACGACGGACCGACCCTCCGCCGATGCGATGAGGCTCAGCGCCGCAAACTCGTCCACGGCGTCCTCCTCCTGGCCGGTCACCGGAAGGTCGTAGGCGTCTACGATCGCGTGGCCGACCTCGTGCAGCAGGATGGCCTTCCAGGTACCGAGGATGGCCTCGGAGGCTTGCGCTGGGGTGTAGTTGGTGCCGTACCAATAGTCTGCGATGGCCTGAAGGTACTCGTAGCACATGTGCACTTTCCGGTTGTAATAGAACGCGTTTACCCGGCCGCACTCTTCGTGCTGAATCTGAATGCTGTAGGGCAGCTTGTAGGTTTGGTTGAGCCACCTGACCCACTGATCGATGACGTTTGCCTCTCGCAGGTAGGTCTCGAACTCTCGATACACGGCGCTGTCCGGGGGGTCCCAGGCCACCCGGAAGTCTCCCTCGTCGGGCGCGACTGGCTCGGCTGGCGGCTCGGGACACGAGCACTCCCAACCGTCCTGCCCACACGTCTCTCCCCGCAGGTCAAAACACAGCGCTGCCGCGTAGTACTCGAGGTTCGCCTCCCCTTCAGGCAGGGAGCAGAAGTAGTCCGACACCTCCTGGTGGGTGCCGAACGCGCCGCACACTGGCCGGAGGCAGTCCAGAAAGCGCTGGGCTGCGGCGTCACAAAGGGCGCGGTGCGCCAACGCGGGGTCCACAGGGTCCTCCGAGGTGTCTCCCACGGGGTCCACCAACACGTCCGGCGCCTCGGGCTCCCGCTCGACACAGACGTACCCGTCAAACGCCTCCGAGCACACCTGGCCCGCAGTGCAGGCGAGCGCTTCGAGCCGGCAGTCGGACACGAGCGCCGGATCTTCGCCGGCCCCGGCCACGCAGCCGATGGCCGTCGCGCCGAGCGCGGCCAGGGAGAGGAATCCGAGGGCGGGCCCGAGGCGTTTTGCCGCACCGCGGGCGGCAAGCCTCGGGCGGATGGCTGGCAAAGTGTGGGCTTGTAGCGTCGTCATGTCGGGTCCTCCTACCGGGCGACGTTTCAAGGCTCGTGCCAGGAACGAACCGGGTCGGTGACGGGGTCGCCCTCCAGGACATCTGACCCTGCGGCGCAGGTGCCACGGCCCGTTGTCTCCATCGCCCGACCCGGTGAGGCTGTCGGCCCGGACCGGCCCGCTTCTTTCACTTGACGCCAATATGGTCCACGATCCGCAGCAGCTGCGAGGGAGGTGAAGGGCCAGGCGCGAGGCGTGGAGTGGCCGCAGCGTGGAAGGGAGGTCAGGGGAGTGGAAGGCAAACGCATCGGCGCTATCACCAACGGCTGCGCCAGTTCCTTGAGGTCAGCGGGGCATGGCTAGCGTTGGACACCTCGCGGTTGGCGTGGTCGCAGCCCGGATCTACGGCCCATTCGCCGGCGACGGTCCGGGAATGCGCAAGCCGTTTCTGATCTGGTGCTGGCTGAGTTTTCTGCCGGACTTCGACGTCATCGCCCATGCGTTCGGCGTACGCTACTCCGACCAATTGGGCCATCGTGGGTGGACCCATTCCTTGGCCTTCGCGGCATTGCTCGCGGCTCTCGCGGGGGGCGTTGCAGCCTGGCGCAAGTATCCCGTGGTGAAGACGGCCGGGTGGACTCTGGTGGTCGTGGCCAGCCATGCGTTGCTGGACATGCTCACAGATGGCGGCTTGGGGTGCGCGCTATTCTGGCCCTTCACGCCGGAGCGCTATTTCTTTGGTTGGACACCCATTCCGGTGTCGCCCATGGGGCTCGGACTGTTCAGCACGTACGGGCTGCGGGTCATTGTCACGGAGCTGCTCGTTTTCAGCCCGCTGCTCGCGTACGGTCTCTGGCCTCGCCGACGCAAGCAAGCTTCTGACTCGGCGGACGGACTGGGTCGCCTGCGCGATGAGGATTGACCCCCCGCAACGCCGGCCCTGACAGTTACTTCCCGGCCTTGGGTACATTGGCGCCGCTGGTGGGCCGCTTGGCCTCCTTCTGCTTCCTGGTCGCCTTGTCCTTGGTGGCCTTCTGTTGTTTCGCCTTGCTCTTGTCCTTTTTTCCGCCCTTGTCGCCCATGTCTACTCCAGCTTGCCGATTGCGCGGCAATAGGTTCGCGTCGCGGTGTGGCCTCGCCGCACCGGCCGCGGTAAGGCGGACTGGTTAGTCGTGCCGCAGTATGGCGTTCATTGGTTGCCACCGCAACCGGCGACGACCATTTCGTTCCCGGTGCTGCCGATATCGGTGATGTCCGGCGCGGCGCTTGGCTGGGTGCACAGTGTGACAGTCGGAGTGCAAGGCTTGCACCAGTGCACAATCTCGGCTTGTCGTTCCTGCACGGATGGAGCTACGTCCGGGTCGGGATCTGGCCACGACGCGCCGGGATACAGTCGGTGGTCACATTGCCTTCCACCGCGCCCCGGTGAACGACCTGCGAGACGGGGCAGGCTGCCCGTTGTGTGTCGCTGGCGAGCCGAGCTTCACTGGACCGGTGCGGACATTGGCGTCGGCCAGGTGTTCGCGCGGTTGTATGCGCGCTTGGTTTTGCATCTCCCGCCCGCAACAAGTACTGCTGGGCCCGCAACCAGATCAGCCGCCGTCGGCTGCTCGGTGAGGGTGATACGTATGTC